>CABGHH010000100.1 GCA_902158745.1 Candidatus Methanolliviera sp. GoM_asphalt | reverse complement strand
TAGTTAAAGTAGCTAAAAAACCAGAGGTGAAAGAGAATGACTAAAAAGGAAAAGATTATAGGTATTGATTTGGGAACTTCCAACTCCGCTGCGGCGGTCATGATGGGCGGTAAGCCGACGATCATCCCGTCAGCGGAAGGAATGACACCCTATGGGAAAGCTGTACCGTCCGTGGTTGCATTTACAAAAGATGGGCAGAGACTTGTAGGAGAGCCTGCGAGGAGGCAGGCGATAAAAAATCCAGAGGGGACGATCACAGCCATGAAGAGGAAGATGGGGACTAATTACAAGGCAAAAGCCTATGGGAAGGAATACACGCCCCAAGAGATCTCCGCATTCATTCTACAGAAGATAAAGAAAGACGCAGAAGAGTTCTTGGGAGGACCTGTCAATGACGCCGTAATAACCGTTCCTGCATATTTCAATGATAATCAGAGGCAGGCAACGAAAGACGCGGGGAAGATCGCAGGATTGAATGTTAAGAGGCTTGTGAACGAACCAACCGCTGCCTCACTTGCTTACGGGCTTGATAGAGAGGCGGAGAATCTTGATATATTGATATTCGACTTCGGGGCGGGCACGCTCGACTGCACGATAATGGAATATGGGGAAGGGGTCTTCGACGTTAAATCGACAAGTGGCAATACTAGTCTCGGCGGAAATGACATGGATGAAACCTTGATGGATTACGTAATCGAAGAATTCAGGAAAGAAAATGATATGAATCTTAAAAATGATGCGAGTGCGATGCAGAGACTCAAAGACGCCGTGGAGAAGGCCAAGATAGAGTTGAGTGGAACGATGGAAACGGAGATAAACCTCCCGTATATAACGGCGGATTCAACCGGTCCAAAACACCTCGTGATGAGTATAACAAGATCCAAGCTGGAATCATTGGTAGAACCGATCGTGGAGAAGTGTAGGGAACCTGTCAAACAGGCAATGCAAGATGCAAAACTCACAAAGGCAGATAAGGTGATACTCGTTGGCGGACCTACGAGGATGCCGATCGTGAGAAAATTCGTCGAGGAGATCTCTGGGGTAAAACCAGAGGGGGGAGTCGATCCAATGGAGTGTGTATCGATGGGAGCGGCGATACAGGCAGGAATTCTGGCGGGAGAAGTTAAAGATATATTACTTCTTGATATAACTCCTCTCTCTCTTGGAATAGAGACGCTCGGTGGTGTTTCTACGAAGCTCATTGAGAGGAACACGACGATACCTACAAAGAAGAGCCAAGTATTTACGACGGCGGCAGATAGCCAGACGAGCGTAGAGATAAATGTAATTCAAGGAGAAAGAGCTATGGCAAATGATAATGTTTCTCTCGGGAGATTTACGCTAACTGGTATCCTTCCTGCTCCAAGAGGTACCCCACAGATAGATGTTACGTTCGATATAGATGCAAATGGAATATTGAACGTATCTGCCAAAGACAAGGGAACCGGAGAGGAGAGAAAGATAACGATCACGGCGCCACAAAAACTCAATGAAGAGGAGATAGATGAGAAGGTGAAGGAGTCGGAGCGATATGCAGAGGAAGATAGAAAGAAGAAAGAGGAGATCGAGCTGATAAATAATGCGGATTCGCTCGTCTATACTACCGAGAAGACGCTCAGCCAATACGGAGATAAGATCGACGCTTCAACAAAAGATAGAATCGAAAAGATAAAAAATGATCTTAAAAACGCTGTTAAGGAGAAAGATATCGCCAAGATAAGAGAGAAGCAGGACGAACTGATGAAGGCGTCGCAAGAGATAGGTAATATCATATACCAACAACAGCAAGCAGGAGAACAGGCGCAGCAGCAAGCAGGAGAGGGGAAAAAAGAGCAAGGCCCGGCAGATCAAGAAGGGAAAGGGGACGACTATATAGATGCGGATTATGAGGTAAAAGATTAATTAAGTTAGCGGTGTTGTGCAAATGTGTGCAAATCTTCGATTTGCATATTAGCGAAAATAGGACATTTTCGCATGCCAAAAATCGAAGATTTTTGAATGTTCCATTTGCATATTAGCGAAAATCGAAGATTTTTAAATGGCAAAAGATTACTACGAGATATTGGACGTCTCAAAGGATGCGAGTAAGGAAGAGATAAAAAAAGCGTATAGAAAGCTTGCGATGAAGTACCATCCGGACGTTAATAAGAACCCGGATGCGGGGGAGAAGTTTAAGGAACTATCAGAGGCGTACGCTGTTCTTTCGGATGATAAGAAGAGAAAACAGTACGATATGTTTGGAGAAGCAGGAATAAGTGGATATTCAACGGAGGACATCTTCAGGGGAGTGAACTTCGACGACATATTCGGAGATCTCGGGCTTGGAAACATCTTCGAAGATTTTTTTAATCTCGGTTTCTCTAGAAAGAAAAGAAGTTTCTTTGATCGCGGTTTCTCTAATAGAAGTGAAAGGGCGAGAAGGGGTGCGGACATACGATATGACCTAGAGATTAGCCTTAAAGATGCCGCCTTTGGGATCAATAAGGAGATAAATGTTAGGAAATATGGGATTTGCCCGGAATGTAACGGCAGAAGGAGTAAGGCCGGTTCTTCCCCAGAAAAGTGTCCAAGATGCGATGGAAGAGGACAGATACAAAATGTTAGGAGAACAGCTTTTGGACAATTCGTAAATATAACCACCTGTCCGGATTGTGGTGGAGAAGGTGTGGTAATAAAAGATCCCTGTCCCAAATGCGGCGGAACGGGAAGGACACTTCAAGAGAAGCGGATAAGAGTTAAAATACCTCCAGGCGTCGAAGAAGGATCTAGATTGCGAATTGTTGGCGAAGGAGAATATGGAGATATTCCCGGAGATCTGTACGTCGTGATATATATAAAAGAAGATGGGTTCTTCAAAAGAAATGGAGATGATGTCCTGTGCGAGGTGCCCGTAAGTTTCGGTCAACTGGTGCTCGGAGATGAGATAGAGGTTCCAACGCTCGATGGAAGAAAGGCTGATATGAAGATACCTCCCGGAACACAGACACACACCACTTTTGTCTTGAGAGGGCAGGGAATCCCACATCTACACGGTTATGGACGGGGAGATCAGAAGGTTGAAGTAAAGGTAACCATTCCAAAGAAGCTAAATGAGAGGGGAAAGGAACTGGTCAGAGAGTTTGATTCCATAGGTCAGAATAAGAAGAAAGGGGTCTTTGGAAAGATATTTGGATGATTGCAAATCTTTGATTTGTAAATAAGCACAAATCAAAGATTTGTGCTCTACCAAAAATCCAAAGGATTTTTGAGCACCTAAAAATCGGAGATTTTTAGATGAGTTGATAGAGCTATGAAGGCATGCATCATGTGTGGAGGTGTTGGAACTCGTTTAAGGCCTTTGACGTTTGAGCGACCAAAACCGATGATTCCCCTATTGAACAAGCCATCAATTCAACATCTGGTGGAAAATCTCGTCTCAAGTGGTCTCGATGAGATTGTCATAACGCTCGGATATCAGGGTGAGAAGATCGAGGAATATTTCAGAGACGGATCCCTATTCGGGGCGAATATAAAATATGTATATGAAGAGAAGAAACTTGGAACGGCCGGCAGCGTAAAGAACGCACAGGATTATTTAGACGGGGATACCTTCCTGGTAGTCGGTGGTGATCTCGCATTGGACTTCAATCTCAAGCAGATATGCGATTTTCACAAGAGAAACGATTCTATCGTGACGATCGGCCTCGTCTGCATAGATGATCCCAGAGAGTACGGCATCGTCGAGATGAACGCAAAAAATGAGCTAAAGCGATTCAAGGAGAAGCCACTGCCCGGAGAGGTATTCAGCAATCTGGCGAATACCGGGATATACGTCTGTGATTCCGAGATATTTGAGTGTGTCATAAAGGGGGAAAGATACGATTTCGCAAAAGATCTATTTCCGAGATTTTTAGAAAGTGGTAAAAAGATGGGCGGATGGCTCTCCCGAGGGCATTGGAGTGATGTTGGAGATATCAAAAGTTATAGGGGGGCGGTTCGTTGGAAACTTGGGGATATGGTAGGAACGGAGATAACTGGAGAATTTTACTCCAAAGGTAAGATCAGGGGGCCAATCAGTATTCAAAACGGGGTTAAAATCGGGCGAGGCACCTCGATCGTGGGTCCGGTGATTGTTGGGGAGAATACCACCATAGGAGAAGATGTTCTGATAGCTCCCTATACATCTCTTGGATCTAACTGTAGCATAGAGAGCGATTCCAAGATATTATCTGCCATCCTTTATGACGACGTAACGATAGAGGAAGGATCGATAATCTCGAGTGCGATCATAGACGAATGCACCAAAATTGGGAGAGACTCTATCATAGAGAACGGAGTCGTAATTGGCCCGAGATCTAATATAGAAAACAATTCTACGGTGAGATCTTACGTAAAGATATGGCCCGAAATATATATATCTCCTAACTCAACCGTCTCGGAGGATATTTTAAACGAAGAATATGGAACGGTTACGAATGGTTCATAGCTATTTAAAATGATCGAAAAAATTTAAATAAGAGATATGTCAATCTGAATCTTGGGATTGGAGGTTAGATGGTTTTAGAATCACTGAGGGAGATAAGAGGTAAGGAAGGCAAATGCAATAGTGATATCAATAGGGCAGGAGAGGAAGCCAAGAAGCGGATCGAGGATGCGGAAAATAGCGCCAGAACCTCTTATGAAGAGACGGTAGAAGCGGCTAAGAGAGAGGTTGAAGTGATGATGGAGAATGCCAAATCTGATGCAGAAAAGGAGTCAGAAGCAATCTTATCGGAGAACGAGAGGAATATAAAGGTTTTAAAAGAGAATGCCATATTGAAGATCGACGAAGCGGTGGACCGCGTCGTTACGCAGATTCTCGGGTGATCTTCGATGTTTAAGCCGGCGAGGATGAAAAAGATCGGGATAATATCGCTGGGCAGATATAGAGAAGATATCCTAAAAAGGCTTCATGAGCTGGGTGCGGTCGAGATTACAGATCTAAGAGAGAAGATAGACGATCCAATGTGGGAATCATTATTAGAACCTCATGCCGCCGATGTGAATATAAAAAATACGGCGACGAAGCTATCCTCCATAGATGTTATTTTGGAGTCTTTTGAAGAGGTAAGTCCAAAATACAAAGATAACTTCATTAAAAGTTTATTTAAACCTACTCCTCCTAGAAAAATACCGGTTGAAGATGTTTTTGGGGAGGAATTGCTCCAAAAAGCTGGTAATTTAATATCAGCTGTAAATGGGGAGATTAAAGAACCAATTGATGCTATTGATAGAATAGATAAGGAATTATTAGATCTTACCGATCTAAAATCTTCATTGGAAAGGATATCCGCGCTTGACATAGAGATCGAACTCTTGAAACCGACGAAAAACCTTGTATCCTTCGTGGGCATCTGTAAAATGGAAGATTATGCCAAGATCTCAGGGAACTTAGATGAATCTGGTGTAAAGTATCTTGCAGAAAAAGTTGACATATCCAAAGAGGAATCCATACTTGTTGCAACATCTTTAAGAGAGGAATCAGGTGCCGTTGCGAATATCCTACGCAAGTCCTCCTTTGAAAGAGCAGAGATTGATTTTGAGAAGTACGATCTCCATGGAAATATCTTGAATGTAATCTCTGAGATAGAAGAGAAGATCGGGCGGTTGGGAGAAGAGCGTGATGAGCTGAAGAAGAAAGTGGCCGAATCTGCAGAAAAGTGGAGAGATGAATTAGAATCATACCAGGAACTTTTGGAGATAGAGAGGGAGCGAGAGACAATAAAAACAAGTCTCGCTAAGACTGAAAATACTTTCTTGATTGAGGGCTGGATCCCAGCAAAAGACGAAAAGAATGTTGTGGATGAGATTAAAAAATTTGGATGCTCAATGGTCGAAACGACCGATCCAAACGATCCAGAAGAAGTTCCAGTCAAACTTGAAAATCCCTCATTCTTTAAACATTTCGAACCCCTCACAAATTTGTATTCTACACCCAAATATGGCGAAATAGATCCCACAATCTTACTTGCAATCTCTTTTGCCATCTTCTTCGGCATCATGCTGACAGATGCCGTCTATGGTCTTATGACGCTCGCACTCGGGATAGCGTTGTGGAAGGGGGATGGAAGGTACAACGA
>CABGHH010000099.1 GCA_902158745.1 Candidatus Methanolliviera sp. GoM_asphalt | reverse complement strand
CGGGCCAGTGAACCCAAGATGCATGAATGAACTCCAGTGTTTTGTCACCCAGAGATATAACCACTCTATCCTCCACGGTTAGGATTTTATCCTGGTGTATCAAAAGCAAATCCATAAGCATATCTTTGCATTTTGGTGTGCAAACAACCCTAGCGTGGGGATATAACGCGAGTATTGAGGCTAACGACCCTGAATGGTCCTGCTCGGCGTGATTGGCGATGACATAATCTATATCTTTAATACCAAGGTCTTCAAGATTCCTTACTAGCACATCCGTCATGGTTGCGTCCACAGTATCAATCAACGCCGTTTTTTCGCTGCCTTTTATCAAGTAAGAGTTATAGCTTGTGCCATCGGGTAGCGGGATTAGTTCGTCAAATAACCTTCTATCCCAGTCAACTGCCCCCACCGAATAAATATGCGGTTTCAGTTCTCTTCTAAGACTCATTTCACTCCTCCTTTTCAAATGCCTCTTTACCTACACCACAGGCGGGACAGACCCAATCCGCTGGTAAATCTTCAAATGCCGTTCCCTCTTCCTCTTCGTCATATATATATTCACATACCGTACATTTCCATTTTGCCATTTTTCTTTTTCCTCTTTTTTATTTTAGCCTCTCTGCAATCTTCTTACCAAACTCGCGGCATTCTTCCAGCCCTTTTTCGGTTGGTCCGCGTTTTATTCTCAATCCCGGTTCTATCACGTTCATCCCGACGAGATTCTTCATCGTTTCTGTCAATATCTCAATGGATTCGCCACTCCAACCGTAAGATCCGAATGCCGCTCCAACCTTGCCTTTCAAGTCTGCTTTATCCATCTCAAAAAGAAACGTCTTCATCGCTGCTATCAAGTTACGAACATACGTTGGAGAGCCGAGAACTACAGCATCCACGTCTTTTAGGTCCTCCGCATTGGCACGTGCAGCCTTTTTCCGTTCGACTTCAACTCCCGCTTCTTTCAGGCCCGTTTCTATTGCTTTTGCCATCATTTCCGTATTGCCCGAACGTGTCTCATATATTATTATTGCTTTTACCATTTTTCGATAACTTCTCCTAACTTCTTACCTACTTCTTACCGCCGACCCAATAAATTCCAGTTTTTATCTCTTCCATACTAATCCTCCTGCTTGAATGCGCCTTTGTCTGCACCACAGACGGGACATACCCAATCGCCAGGTAAATCGTTAAATGCCGTCCCGGCTTCTTCTTCGTCGTAGATATAGCCACAGACGGTGCATATCCATTTTGCCATTTCTCATCTACCTCCCTTCTGTTATACTTTCCTTCTCATATTTCAAATTTACGACAGAGAACGCGGAGTTCTCCGTGAACTCTGCGGTTAACCTGACAATGTCAGGTTATCTTAGCCGCAATCTTCTTCCCGAACTCCTTGCACTCCTTTTCTCCTGTAACTACTTCCGTGCCTTTCATCTTCAGCCCCGGTTCTATCGCGTCCATCTCGAAGATATGCTTCATCGTATCGCTCATCATCTCAACTGATTCACCACTCCAGCCATAAGCACCAAATGCCGCTCCGACTTTTCCTTTCAAGTCCACTTTCTTCATCTTGAAGAGGAATGTCTTCATCGTGCCAATCATGTCATGATGAAATGTCGGGCAACCAAGAGCCACAGCATCCATGTCTTTGAGGTCTTCCACCTCTGTACTCAAAACCTTTTTCAATTCCACGGTCACCCCTTCTTCTTTTAAGCCTGCTACTATTGCTTTTGCCATCGTTTCCGTATATCCATAAGTGGTCTCATAAATTACTATTGCTTTTGCCATTTTGTCCTCACCTCCTTTTAGAATACTATCACTTCGTATCCCGCTTCCAGGTATCTGGACAAGCTTGGGTGTCCGGACATCTCACCGCATATCGGTAGCTCTTGCTCCTCTGCACTCTTTAACGCGCCAGTCTGAGTTGAGCATGTTTTACAGACGCAATCAATTATCCCCTCTTTTTTGACTTCTGCATACAGATTTGCAAACGGCTTTTTAGGATCTGCGAGTTCTTCCACCTTCTTCGTGGCCGTACCTTCTATTATCAATTTCACATTGTATTCCTTATTCTTCAGATCTAAGGTATTCAAGAGCGTATGTGCAAAACACATTGGTTCTCCGTTAAACGCAAAGATAGCTAGCTTCTTGTTCATCCTTTTACGCACCCCCCGCTTCAAAAGCCGCAGGTGGCGTAAATACCCGCATCGCCAGCTCTTTGTCCACTATGAGCAATCCATTACCGTCTTCTCCAACTAGTTTCAACTTGGCAATGATTTCATTGTCGTTACCTTCCTCTTCTATCTGTTCAGTGACGTACCATTGCAAGAAGATATTCGTAGCGTGGTCCTTCTCTGCGATAGCAAGGTCAACGAGCTCATTAATGCTCTTAGTGATGAACTTCTCGTGTGCCAAAGTCTTCTCGAACATATCCATGGGCGACTCAAATTCTATTGCAGGCTGCTCAATAGCCATGAGCTTCACCTGCCCACCCTGGTCATTGATGTAGTCGTAGATTTTCATCGCGTGCACCATCTCTTCCTGGTACTGAACCATGAACCAGTTGGCAAACCCCTTTAGTCCGCTGTACGAGCTGTAGGCGGACATTGCCATATACAGATACGCGGAATACATTTCCTTGTTGAGCTGACCATTCAGCGCCTCCTGCATCTTTTCGCTTAGCATATTTTATTGCACCTCTTACTGCTTTTTGTGGCAGAACCACCAATCATAGCATTCGTATTGCTTGACCCGTTCCTTCGCGGTTTGCTCATCAGATGCAGGTGGAATTATAACTTCGTCACCGATCAACTCGTTGTTTGGCCAATTTGCAGGTATCGCCACGCCGTGTTCATCGTTCGTTTTAAGACCGCGGACCATTCGCAGTATTTCATCCATGTTCCTACCGAGTTCCTGTGGATAATAAATCATAGCTCTCATGATTCCCTGCGGGTCAACGGCAAATACAGCCCTGACCGTATTCGTGCCCTTGTTGGGATGTATAAGCCCCAGCATCTTGGCAACTCTACCTGTGTCGTCCGCGATAATCGGAAACTTTATCTCCACGTCCAAGTTCTCCTTTATCCATTCCACCCATTTTATGTGGCTGAACACCTGGTCTATGCTCAATCCGATAAGCTCGCAGTCAAGCTTTTTAAACTCGTCAAAACGTCTTTGAAAAGCTACGAACTCTGTCGTGCAGACCGGAGTAAAGTCCGCAGGATGGCTGAACAGGACAAACCATTTGCCCTTGTACTCTTCTGGCAATTTCTTCCTTCCATGAGTCGTTTGTACTTCCATATCCGGGAATTTTTCCCCAATCAGGGGCATACTTCCTTTTTCTTCCATATTAGTCTTCTCTCCTATTCCATTTCTATACTGTTTTGCCACAGACCGTGGATGTTGCAATATGCGAGTGCGCAGAAAGCTTTGAATTCTTCTACATTCACCTGAAACCTGGCATTTGGATTGGTATACGTAGGTGCGAAAGCAGCTCTACCAAGATAAACCACCTGTCCCTCTTTCTTCACTCCGTACAGCTCTATCCACGCGATATGGTGCTCCATCGTGTTAGGATGTGGCACTTCCTTACCCACGATCACCCGCACAATATCCACATCTTCTTTCCTATGCCCCTTATCTATCTCAATTACCGGGACATGTTTCTCCTTACCTTCGGCTTCTGCGCCTTTTATCAAATCTCCAAATTCCATTTTAGTTACATTACCTCCTTATTTCTCTCTCCTTCTCACCAAATAAGCCACGACTAAAAGACTTATTAACACAAAGAGTACCTCAAAACCAGGCACTCCCTCGCCTGGCACTTCTATCGTGCCTTCCGCACCTGCCATCTCTATCACAGGTGCAACGACCGCACCCTCACCAAAGAGTTCGTCAAGGAACTTCTGCGATGCAGACCGGTAGTTCAACTTCGCATCCACAGTGATTGGGCCCTTTAGACCTCCAGGTATAGCAAAATTGTACTTCTCAACCCGTGTCTCCTTTGGTAATATCCTGTTATCAAAGAGTATCGATTCTGCCTCCCAGACTTTCATCGTTGGGTTTCCTGACGCATCTCCAAGCACTTCATGGTAGAGCACGGCATCTGGGTCCACCTCACCTTCAGAATCAAGTCCACCACTGTGGTAAATTTCCTTTCCCGATGCATCCTTTACCAGAATCTCTATCCATACCTGTCTTGCCTCTGCAAGTCCTGTTGGAAGCTTATGCCCTGCCCCTACGTTCGTGACTTTAACGGTGATTTCGGCCTCATTATCCTTCATTTCTGATTCTAGAGCGAGCGTTGCCGCAGACTTTAACCGTTCTTCTGCCATACTTTGGTGCACTTCTGATCCCATAACTCCTGTTACCGCGGCGTTTCCACCTACAAAGTAATGGGTATAAACATTGTCCCTGTAAGGCCCAATACCCGATGCCTTGCCGGGATTTGCCTCAAAATGCGTAATACCAGGCGTCATGTGGCAGTCCTGACATTGTGTGGTCGAGTTGTAAGGCCCTTCTTTCCACTCGGTATATGTCGCCTCGATTGGAATCCCCGTCACCGGATGGTTGACATCATGGCACATACCGCAGAATTCTGACTTTGTGTGGAGGTCTGAGAACATACTACCGTGATATGGCGATTTCGAGTCATCATACGGTCCTCGCTTAATCCCATCCGTAGAGACCATAAAAGCACCGTTTCCTATACCTGTGGATTCATTGACACTGTGACAGAAATCGCACTGTATTCCCTTCTTTGATATTTCGCTCAGGTTTTCGAGTCCAATAGGTGGGACTTCGCCAGATAGGACGCCGATTGGCGTGTGACACCGCGCACAATAGGTGTCTGTTAGGCCGTTCGTCTCACGAGAAGCCATCTCTGCATCCGCCAAATAAACAGGGTCTGTGTATGCTATTGCATGCATCGAACCGTCCCACTGATTGTATATTTCGCCATGACAGCCCTTACATACTGTTGGATCATCAAAATCCGAAGATTCAATTGCTCCTGCAACTATCGTACCGGCTAATAAAGTACCGGCAATCATAGTGGCCATTACTAAGAGTATTATAGCTCTCATTCAACCAATTCCTCCACCTCTTTTTTACCCTTCTCCAGTTCCTCGACCTGCTCCTTATCTTGTCTTAGAAGCAGAGCCTCAAATTCACCCATGTGTGTCTTCTCTTCTTTCGCTATATCCAGCAGAACCGCTTTGACCTCTTCTCGCTCCGCCATCGCCGCGAGCTGCTCATACAGATTTACAGCATCCAGTTCCGCTATCATACCGACACGCAATATCTCATTATCTCTATCTTTCTTACTCACCTTTTCCAAATCTATTGGTATTTCACTTAACATGTTTTACCCACCCCGTCTTTTAATATGCCTTCGACCCATATAAATTTTTGGTTTTTGTCCTAAATGTCATGGATGGCTCACCGGTGGATGGCAGATCAGACAGGTATTTTCTTTAACATCCATATCATGGTCATTGTGACATGCTACGCACTCGAAACCGCTGTAATCTGGCGACTCGTGCCCTTTATACTCACTTATCCTGTGTGTCGTGTGTTCAATCGTAGAATGGCATTTAAAACATGATATTGTAGGGTCCGCAATTTTTTCTGTTGGTTTTTTGTGTTCACTATGGCATTCCATACAGTATTCGTTCTTTGGCGATGCCGGCGGTTTATTCTCCACTTCTCCTGCCATCGCGTCATAAGTTTCGTCTAAACTCTTACCTTCGTTCATCCCTTCTGCCATGCCTTCTACATGGTGAAGCGCTTCCCCAATATACAGGAGCATCTCCGGTTTGTGCGGCTTATGGCAGTCGTGACAGTCCACTTCCGCATGCGATGAGACCATCAACGAGTCATAAAAGGGCTGCATCTCATGACAGTTTGCCCCACAACTTTCTGGTTTGTGCATCTCATGCTCCATGATAGGCATCATAATTGCCGCACCGCCGATAACTCCCACGGTCACCACTACAACCAGAGCAATAATAACCTTCTCACCTATTTCCATACTCACACCTCCTCCTTCTTCTTATCACCTTCGCTTCTTCTATCAAAACGCCATCTTTTTTTCCCATACACATCACCTTTTTGTTTTGATTTCATCTTTGAAATAAGTTCAAAGTTGTGGCTATAAAAAGGTTATCGGTATTTTAGTTTACATCCCAAAAGTAATGGGCCAAAGGAAGCCGACCAACGAGACTGCATGAGCAAAGTAGTAGATT
>CABGHH010000098.1 GCA_902158745.1 Candidatus Methanolliviera sp. GoM_asphalt | reverse complement strand
CAAAATCTTTTATACTCCTCAATCCAGTCCGGTATATAATGGCACCTGCAACCATGAACAGGCATCCCTTTGCTATTGCATGATTCAATATGTGTATCAACGCACCATATAGTCCCCAATGAGTGGAAAATAGTGCCACACCAAGCACGATATAGCCTATCTGTGAGACACTGGAGTAAGCAAGCATTCGCTTTAAATTAGTCTGCATTATTGCGATAACCGAGCCCACAATGATGGCTATCGCAGCTATCCAGGAAAGAACATCCGTGATGGGCACGTAAATGTGGATGAATTCCGTGGTGAACACCGAAAAAAAGATTCGTATAAATGCGTAAATTGAAACCTTTGACATCGCCGCTGCGATTATCACGCTAACCGCAGATGGTGCGTACGTATATGCATCGGGTTGCCAGATATGAAGAGGAAAAAGCGCCATCTTTATGCTTATCCCCACGACGAAGAAGACAAATGCCGCTTGCACTACTTTATTCTCGTATAGCGGTGGCAATAAATACGAAAGGTCAGCCATGTTAAGCGAGCCGGTTACGGAATACAGGAAACCAGCACCGAGAAGGTAGAAACAAGCGCCTATGGAACCCATAATCACGTAGTTATAGCTTGCTTTTAACGATCTCCCACCCGCGGCAGCTATTAACGCATACGCCGCTAAAGAAGCTACCTCCAGAAATACGTACAGGTTGAATACATCTCCGGTTACCGTGATGCCGCATAAACCGGTAACGAGCAGTTGAAAGACCACGTAGAACGACACGATTTTACGAGGCAGCTCTTTTTCTATGCTCCTCTTTGCATATATCACCGTTAGCAGGCAGATGAATAGAACTATAACCAGCACGTATGCGTTGAATGCATCTACGACGTATTCTATGCCCCAGGGGGGAGCCCAGCCACCCAGCCAGTAATGTATCGTTCCACTGGCTACGACATGGTGTAAAATGGAAAAAGCGAGCAATAGCTGCACGAAAATGGTTGCGAGGGAAATAGGCAAACAGGTCTTCTTATTCACCCATCCCGCAATCAAGATGGTGAATGCAGAAAGCATGGATATTACAATAATAAGCACGGGATAATGTTCGGCTAAAATCAATCTGACCCACCTTCCTTCTTCATCTCCTCGCTCTCTCTTCCTCTTTCTCTCTCGCTAATCATTTCTCCTCTTGGTCTGCCTGCCGTATCTATTCCATCCCTAACATATCTTGTGAAATATTTTATATATATATTTTTCGTTTTTTTGCGCACATGAATCCCCAGCACGGTCGTGTAACAAATCTAACATCCTGCTTTCGTGAAGGAAATCCCCAGTCGTATTAAAACAAATATTTTCGTACATGCAGTGGTTCCCGGGTCACGATATTTCTAAGACTCACAATGCCCACGAGTTCACCATTCTCAATTACAGGCAGTCTTCGTATCCCCTTTTCTATCAGGACTTTGCCTGCACGGCCAAGAGATGCGTCGGATTCAATGGTCATCAAAGGAGAGGACAGTATCTCTTTCGCTTTTACCTCACCCTGGTTTCTACCTTTCATTATCACTTTTGTCACTACGTCCCGGTCGGTAACAATTCCCACGGGGTTATCTTCTTTTGTTATAACCACACAGGATATTCCCGACATTTTCATGCACTTCGCTATTTCGGCAACTGATACGTCTTCATCTTCGGTGATAGCTGGATAGGTCATTATATCCCTAACTTCTAATAATTCCGCCTCCATCTTTTTCGTTCTCCTTTCTTTTTAGTTTTAGTACGTACTCAAAACAGATATTTCCTCACATGCTCGGGCTCACCTGTTAATATATTTCTAATACTTATAACACCTACAAGCTCACCATGTTCAATCACAGGCAGCCTTCTTATGCCCTTCCTTGCCATAATCCTGCTTGCATCTTCCACCGATGCGTCCGCTTCCACGGTGATTACCGGTGAAGACATAATCTCCTTCGCTTTCATCTCGTCCGGGTCAATATCCTTCAATATGACTTTTGCCGCTATGTCCTGGTCAACAGCCATCCCTGCAGGTTTACCTGCTTTTGTTATCACTACACTCCCTATTCGCGACAGTTCCATGTGCTTTAGTATTTTAGTGACCGGAACATCTTCGTCTTCGGCGATGGCGGGAAAGCTCATTATCTCCTTGACTTTCATCTTTGTTTTTCTCCTTCTCCTCCTCCTCCTTTCTCTTCCATTTTGCTTTATGTTGTATGCATATTTATGAAGCGAGTTAATATAAATTATTCACTTTGTTGTGTTCCATTTCTACGGGGAAGATTGAAGGATGATGGAAATATGATATGAAAGTTACAATGGTAATCCCATCGTATTGGGCGAGGGAGAGGGAGGTTGGTTGCAAGGAAGGAGACGCTATTTACGACCATCCCACTCCTCTGGATAGCGAAGGCACGCTGCTTAGAGCAATACAGAGTATAGAAAAGCTGGAGGATAAAGATTTTCAATTGGTAATACTTGCAGTCGCCACGGCAGAAGATATTGAAAACCAAGTTGAAAAGAAGGTTGCTAACATTATCCAGTTATCCAATCCAGGAGTAGAAGTACTGCTATTCGGGCACTCCCATCTAAAGCAAATACATGAATTGTTGATTAGCGAGGGCGAGAAGGAGTATAACGACCTTCTGCAATTACGAGGATATGCCAACATCCGGAATCTGTGCCTGTTCATTCCTCATGTCTTGGGTTCAGAAGTGGCGGTGCTTATTGACGATGACGAGGTATTTGAAGACCCGAAATTTATGTCGAAAGCAAAAGAATTTGTCGGCAGAAGTATAGGAGGAAGAACCGTAAATGCCGTAGCGGGATATTACCTTCAACCAGATGGGGACTACCACGTTAAAAAACCGTTTCGCCCCTGGATGGAATATTGGGACCAATATGACAGGATGAACGAAGCGTTTGACAAAATTATTGGAACTGAACCGAGGTTGAAAGAGACGCCTTTTGTATTCGGTGGGAACATGGTAATCCATCGAAATCTTTTTACCGTTGTGCCTTTTGACCCCGATGTTCCGAGAGGAGAGGATATAGACTTTTTAATAAATGCGAGAATGTTTGGCTTTTCTTTTTTCCTGGATAACCAACTATCTATCAAGCATCTTCCACCGCCAAAGACGCATCCCACCTGGATGCAGTTACGAGCGGATATCTATCGTTTCATTTATGAACGTGCGAAGATTGAGCGTCAAAAAGAGATAAAGGGAATGACAAGGGTATATCCAGAGGAGTTTGACCCTTATCCGGGTGGTTTTTTGAAAAGCGACCTCGAAGAGAAGATAGAAAAATCATGCAATCGGTTATCTGAAGACTATCTCGCCGAAGGCGACAAAGAAGGTGGTGAAGAGGCGTTAAGAAACATCCTCATCGCCAAAACAGATGCAGTGCCGAAATACGACCCTTTTCAAAGGTTATGCAAACTGCAAAAACGGTGGCGGGAATTGATGGAATGGACAAGCAAAAGAGAGGTTCGTTCGAGTATTGAGGAAATTATTAGAGGTGAATGAAGATTATGCTAAAATCAAAGCCAAGAGTTTTAATAATAACATCAAGTGGAGGGGGCTTAGCACATTATACTTGTCATCTTCAGGAATATCTGAAAAAATACTGTAAACTGTATTTTGTTACTTATAAAAAGAATTATATTAATGGCGATCCTATTAATAAGCCAGAGGATGACCTAATTGCGGAGAACATTAGGAATCCTTATTATTTATTGGAGCACGATTCACCATCCAGTCTTTTTGATGTTATCCATTTGGTAAAAAAGTTGGAAATTAAGTTGGTGGACATTCAGTTCTGTACTACAGCTATGCCTGTCGTTTTCTATTACTCCCTTTTGACGAAGAAACTAAAAGAATTAGGAGTTCCTGTTGTTTTGACCTGCCACGATGTACTGCAACATACTCTACAAACCCATCGAATAGAATCACTTAGACTTCTTTATGATAAAACGGAACATTTTATTGTAGGGAATAAATCCGAATTCAGAAAATTAACTCATTACTTTCCAATTGCAAAAAGTAGAGTCACAATTATTGAACACGGAGTGTACAATAAGTTTGATAAGGGAAAATTTACTGAAGAATCTGCCAGAAAACACTTGAAACTTACAAACAAAAAAGTAATCTTGTTTTTTGGTTTCCTTAGAAAATATAAAGGTATACTTACTCTAGTGGATGCTATGAAGTTTGTAGCTGAGAAGGAAAAAAATGCTGTTCTACATCTCGCGGGAAGTTCCAATGTAGAGGATATTGTTGGCGAGATAAAGATAAGAATTAAAGCAAATAACTTATTCAAAAACGTAAAGTTAAGTAATGAGTATATTGATATAAATGGTATAGAAGCACTCTATAAGGCCTCGGATGTTGTTGCTCTTCCTTATATTAATATATCTCAAAGTGGAGTGCTTTGTATGTCTTGGTACTTCAAGAAGCCGGTAGTAGTAACAGATATTTTTCCCGAGGCACCATTAATTGATAGGAAAATGGGCATGGTAGTGAAGAAAAATAACCCAAAGCAATTGGCAGATGCCTTATTATTTCTTCTACAAAACGAGGATTTAGCTCAAAAATATGGCGAAAAGGGTTATGAATACGTTCAGAAGCATCGCTCATGGGAGAAGATTGCCGAAAAGACATTTTCAATATTTTCTAGATATATAGAGAAGTAATTTACAAAACTTTTGCAGATTTTTAGCAGGCACCGCCAAAGAAGAAGTCCTGGGAAAGAAGCGCTAAAAATATCCTTTATCTGGGTAATTTTCAGCATTATCCCAACGTGGATGCCGTGAACAATTTTATCCGCTACTGCTGGGACAGAATCCTGCAGGAAGGAGGGGATAATGATAATGTGCGGCGATTATACAGGAATAGCGACGTGTTTGTGGCACCGATTGAGTTGGGCACGGGATTTAGATTTAGAGGCAAGCTGTTAGAAGCGATGGCTTGTGGGCTGCCCCTCGTTGCTACCTCCCTGGCTACCTTTGGAATGAATCCCGTAAATGGGCGAGACATGTTCGTGGCTGATGATTATGGCGTTTTTTCCGAGTAAGTATGGGAGATAAGATTATGAAAATAGTAATGGATTTTCGAAAATATGATGGTGTGGTGGGCGTAGAACAGGCAGTTATCCAGATAACGAAATATATTGCAATGAAGTGGCATCAAGTTATTATGCTTTGTAAGAGAAACAGATTCGCGGATCATGGAGCGAAAAATTTCGGTGACGAGATCATTCTTTTGCTGCGAATCGCGGAGGGATGCGAATACAAGGAAGGATATTACTACGTTAGCCGACATTCCATTTACATTCACGCAATTCATAAAAGGAGGTTAAATCGAAATGGACGTGCTTAATGCCCTCATTAGTACCATTATAGGTCTTGTGGTTGGAACTCTCTTTGGAGGCTGGCTTGAGAGGGTCCTGTATCGCCCACGTGTGATCATAGAGATTGAAAGTGAGACTCCCCCTCCTTATGTGCAGAAGGAGAGAAAATATGTGAGCGTTGTGGTAACTAACAGAGGTCGGACTGCTGCGATTGATTGTGTTGGTTTTATTAGTATAGATGACCTTAGACGAGATGCACTGCTCTCACCTGAAGATGTTGAAAAAGATGAAAAACTACCGCTTGAATCCAATTATCAACGTAAACCTGTACATCAATTGATCAAGCCAGAATATTTTGGTAGATCACTTGACAGGGAACTTCTGTGTTGGGCTCACCTCGGCAATCCTACTACATATACTATTAACCCAGGCGCTAAAACCTTGCTCGATGTCTTTAAAGCTATTAAACGCGACTCTTCTGACGAATGGTATTTAATGATCCCCACCGAAGCGGGTTGGAAAAAGTTGCGGGCTCGCCTTAAGGATGGTAACTACCACGGGCGGCTCGCAGTGAGCCCTGCGAATGGCCCCCAAACGATTCGAAAATTCGAAATTAAACCGTCTTCAGAAGGTCCTAAACTCGTCCTGAAGTAACGCCATAACAGCGTATTTACGGTTCGCTTCGCTCATCCAAATGCCTTCGGCACTTCGCAAGCACACAATACGTTCTACACAATTTCACTTCATTTAAAGAAAGAGGAGAAACAAGACAAGAAGGAAAAAGAGGATTGGGGAAAGAACCATGAAACTTACAATGGCAATCCCATCATATTGGGCAAGAAAAAGCGAAGTTGGGAGGCAAGAAGAAGACGCCATCTACGACCATCCAACTCCAATGAGGTAAAAAAATATTTGGATGCGAGCCAAATAGT
>CABGHH010000097.1 GCA_902158745.1 Candidatus Methanolliviera sp. GoM_asphalt | reverse complement strand
TCTCTTCCTTTTTCACTCTGTCTTCAAACATTTTATTCCATCTCGTTTAGATGTTCCAATGTTCATCCATCTTTCAGGGCATTTCTTCCGCGTTCATCGATCTCTCATCTTCTCTCAACGGCGATCGTTCTTTGGTGTCCCGTTACAAGAGGATGGGTTCCCACAAATGGCAAAAGGGGCGAAAAATGGTAACAGGATTTCACCGGACAACCATACGGTTTTTAATTGAGGATTCTCCGCCACTTTTTACAGAATACCAACGGCGGGAGAGAAGAATTCCCAGGAGAGAAGCGCTTACCTCGTTTATTACCATAAATGTAGGTATTAAGGAAAGAATTCCATATCTCTTTCTCGAGTCAATTATTAAAGCATGCCCCAATTCATGCCAAAATACTTGATGACGTTCATCATTTACCCATAAGATCCTCTTTCTTGGGTCGCACATTCCTGCTATTCCGAAACGGAAAAACATGAATTGCATCCCTATCAAAGGCATCGTTTTTACCTTCCATTCATAGTGCTCGGCAATCTCCTTCATTTTTTCTTCTGTTGGTTCCCAATAATAACAGGATAGCTCTTTTCTCAAATTTCTACACGACATTTTTATCACTTTCTCCGCTTGATACTTTCACGATCTCACGACCGGCATCTTCGACGCGTAAATCCGGTATATCAAAAGTCCTTTGGCTCTTTAACCGCGTGGGCAAGCGTATAATATCTATATTTACCTTTCATACTTTGCTGTTCAACGATCTGGCATCTAAACGGCAACTTATCCGCCCGTTCCTTGATCTGTCTCATCAAGACGGCGGAACCCGTCGTGATCGTGCACGGTTCGCCATCTTTCTCTATCTGTAAGACCGCATAGTCCCCTTCGGTGAACGATGAAGGTCGGGTGATCATATCTCTGATGACGATATTTTGGTTCATCACGTCTTTTATATCGATCTTCTCCCCCTCGAATACTATCGTCGGTAAATCTTCTTCTGTCAGATCTGTTATCTCCTCCTCTTCTTTTGAAGATTTATCCCCTTCTTCTTCGATCTCTTCACCCGTGAGTTTCCAATCATCAGGCATCTCTTTCCGTTGATCCTTTTTCATGGCTATACATCCCTTATGCTCTTACTCCCGGCATCTTCGATTTGTCGATCCGATATATCCTAAGAACCTCATGTCGATAGAACTACGCGAATAAAACGGCGATTATTATCGTGACCCACATCGTTAGGATGATCCCGACTGTCCATCTGAAGTTCGTCTTCATATCAGCTTCTATAACCTTCATATCATCCTCTATGTGATGATGATCCGCTCTATTCTCCTCGTCCATCCGATCGATTCTCTCACCAAAATGATTTAGCCTCTCATTTATCTGTTCTAATATCCCTTCTATCTTTGCGATTCTCTCTTCCATCCTTGCGGTCTTTTCCTCGTCGGTCATCTTGCCGCCTTACCTCCTCACAGTATTTCTTATGTTGGCCAAGTTACAGTCTTCGCAAGATCCCCACCGAGCTCTCTGCAGGCATTCAGTTCTTCATCGCTGGGAATTCCCGTTGAGATCACACCTTTCTTTATATTTACCATGTTGAAGGATCTTATCAGATTTTCAATGCTTTCCGGACATCCTTCTCCATTACTACCAGCCGATGCAAACGCTACCCCATGTTTTAGAGATATCTTCTCTTTAAACTCTAGCGATCTATCGAAGAAATCCTTCAACACTCCCGCCATGTAAAATAGGTCGGAGAACCGAATGCAATACCATCCGCTTCTATGACGTCCTCCACGGTAGCATAATCACATCTCTTGACCTTTACTTTCACCTTTTCCTTTTTCGCCCCTTCCGCGACGGCTTTCGCCATCTTCTCCGTGTTTCCCGTTCTGGAATAATATAGCACCAATACCTTTGGCTTTGGCATCTCGTCACCTCAGTTAGCACATACAATTTTATGCTCTTATCCTCGGCATCTTCGATTTGTCGATCCGATATATGCTTCGGACCTTGTGCCTGACGAAACCGTAGTCGATTAAGCACTTGAAATAGTCGTCTTCCGTTCTCTTATCTTGCATTCCGGCCGTTTTGATGAACTTTCTGATCCACGGCTCCGTTATCTCTGATTCGTATCTGACGTTCCATATTCTCTCACATATATCCCTCAACCTCTTCTTTTTGTCTGTTCTTGTATGTTGTTGCGGGCCCAATATCTGAGTTGATATAACTTCGATACAGCTTTATAGCGTTCATAACTTCATCTCCCAAAACTCCGTGTAGCTTGCCGTGTTTTTGAATTACGTCTTGTTTAAAGCTTTCCCAAACTATTTCGTCCTCGTCTTTTATTCTCACATGAAACCCATTTTCTTTCATTTTTTTACCTCAATTTGCAGTTTGATACTTTGGTACCAAACATGGTATTATGGTACCGAACCACGTAATAATACTTTCTATAAGGTAAGATAGGTAAGATAGGTAAGGTAAGGTAAGGCAGGTAAAGGCAAGAATAAAGATAAGAATAAGAAATCTAACGTTTAACGTCTTCCAAACTTCAATACTCAACGTTATCATCGAAACATACCTTTAGACGTGTTCTTTTGTGAATTCTTCAAGCGGAATTTTTTACCCGACTTACATCTTTTCCGCCTTGCAACAACATACATAAACATACAAGTTCTTATGAAATCTACGCTATCATATTATTTTTCAATTCTGAACGTTCTTATCGGTTCATTTATAATAAATAATCATTGATCTTGCAGAATATGTGTTTTTGTGTGTTTGAGGACACAACAACATAAAAAGTCTTTGGTATTGGGCGATGTGCCGATCCGAAATTATCCGTAATTTCCGTACCGGTTTTATCTCGTAAAAAGGAAGTTGATGATGTAGGAGTGAGCCGAAAGGAGAATTCAGAACGAAGAAGGACTTCACTCCTGAGAAATGGGTAGAGATATCTGAGAAATGGGTAGAGATATACATGAAGGCGATGAGATTACGGGCTAAGAAGAAGCTATCGCCGACGAAGATGGGCAAGATCCTGAACATAAGCTCGGCCACGGTATCTACATGAATATATGGACGCAGACAGATACCGGGCGATATACCTCGGAAATATCAGGATAAAGCGTTCTGGTTGAGATGCCACGTGTGAGTATCCGCCAGTTTAACCTTCATCTTCACCTTTACCTTTATCTAAACTTCTGATAGAAGAACCTCGAATATCTCTCACTTGCATCCTGAACGGTAGAGTCGAGAAGATCCAAATATATTGATGTTGTCTTCAAAGATGAGTGCCCGAGTATCTTCTGGAGGGTTCGGAGATCTCCTCCAGATTCCAGATAGTTCACGGCGAAGGTATGGCGTAACTTATGGGGCGATCTGCCAGATAGTTCTTTGATTGTTTGAAATACTCGCTGTCTCGTCAATTTGAAGATTTTATTTTGTCGCATGCCAAACTTCGTTTGAGCAACTTTATCGGCTATATAATCACGGAGATCATAAAGAAGTTCGCGTGGTGGATATACCGTTCGATCTCTCGACCCCTTTCCGTGTATTCGTATCGTTCGATTTCTGAAGTCTATATCGTCTGGTGTGATCCCCAAAACTTCTGATACCCTTAATCCTGTCAAAAGTATTAGCTCGATGATTAGCCGATCTCGACGACCTTCGCACCTATCCAAGAGATTCTTTACCTCTTCATCTTTGAGATATTTTGGGAGACGCTTAACTTTACTTTTCATATAGGATTAATTGTAAAAAAGGCGGTTAAAAACCTTTCTAAAGAACGATGGAGAGGCCTTCTTTTAGATAAAGATTTTACAAAAGATAAGGAATGTAAAATCTAACCGTCGTATCTTCAAAAAGTCGCCTACGACCACTTCAAACTATTCACCCAATCTGTCCTGTTGATTTCCATATAGCTTCCAATCTTCTTAACGCCTCGCGCCCTCGTCTAATGACGATCTCGTCATCGTATATTTCACTTCTTTTTAGCTCCTCCATCTTTAATCACTCCTTTATCCATATATTCACCATCTAATAATGCGCTCATGCGTTTTATTAGTTCTCTCTTATCCACCCCATCTTTAACGCTCCTCAACGTCAAAACTCTGAATATTTCGGTCAGCTCCAACAAGTCATAACGTCCAAAAGCACCGAGATATTTTTTAATCTCATCATACATATCATATACCACTTCTCTAATCTCGTCGTTCTTATTATCTGTCAAATTTGCTTTTAACAGGTCTTTCCACGTCTTGTTTTGCCTACGTTTTAATTCTAACAATTTTTCATATTCTGTTTGATCTAACGTTATTCTCAATTCTGGCATTCATTTCACCATACTCATTCAATCATATCACTCACTCACACAATAAAAAGTTTATGATGTCTTTCCAAAAAAAAAACTATTTTCCCTCTCACATTTCACAAAAGATATATTTTGTTAAAGTGGTCATTTATTCACATTTGCTGTTCCCTTCTCTGATTATGCCTTTTATTCTCTCCAATACACCTTTAACATAATAGGCATCCTCACAATGTGTAACAGTCTTTGGACGACAATACATGAGTGCATCCATCATCCTATCGGAGATCCTATAGCACTCCATTTCTTCAAATCTTAGTAAAAGAGACGATAAACGATTGTTGAAATTCTCACACTTTCTAAAATCGCATATGGCATCCCCATGTAAATCGCATAGTTCCTCCATCTCGCTGAGAATTTCTCCCCACTTTTTATCATCGTTCAAGCTTTTCTCTTTCTCCCCGGTTTTTTATTTTTGTGGTTTCCTTTAACTACACCATAATACTTTACCCAGCAAGGTGTTCTCAGATGTGATGACCCGGGCATCATGTTACGAATGTGGAAGGCCGTTCAGTTGTTCACCTCAGCGGATAAGGGCGGCTCGGCATGTATTCTGCTGTAGGGAATGCTATTGGAGATATAGAAAGGCACATCCAGAGGAGTTCTCGCGACGCTCACAGAACGAAAGCGAAGAAAGTGATGATTCGGCTTAGCTACACTTCCTCAAACGTCCCCTCGATCATCTCGATCAGCCTACCCATACCCTTTGCACTCTTAGATCTTCCGAGCGCCTTCGTTAGGATCGGATCTGAAAGAACCTTCAATATCAGGTCATCCTTAAATTCCCTCTCTGGAATTCTCGGCGATTCTTTTTTCCTCTTCCTCTTTCCCCTCCCGATCACCTCGACCTTCGAAGCCCCCTCGTCATCCAGCAACGTGATCAGAAACTCTTTACTTGCCTTGCCTTCAGCGAGGAATAGGGACTGTTGCAGTCTCTTCAATCTGAGACCTTTATCAATCGCACGATTGATCTGTTTATAGAGAGAAGAGGGAGGAAACGGGGCGAAGTTGTATGAGATGATCCATTCTCCTCTTTTTTCTTCTCCTTCCCCCTCTCTCTGTTGCCTTTCCAAAAATTCTCCATACTTCCAATGCCTTCCCATCTTATCATCTTATAGGGTAATGATTTACCCTATATATAATTTATGGTAATGTTTTACCCTAAAAGTATCATTCAGCGGTCCCATTTTGACGCTCTCCAATTTTGGGCACTTTTATGGTAATGTTTTACCACTTATTGGGCAGTTTTCGGATCTCACGCCGAACTCCCAATATAGGATAATCCCTTACCCTAAACCATCAAAAGATAAAGGGTAATCCTTTACCTTAAATCATCCAAAGAGATCCGAACCGTGAAGGGTGAACTGCGAAGGGTAAACAAGCATACCCCCAACCCTTCCTATATAGCCCTTATAGTCGTATCTCTTAAAGACAGGTCGAACACAGGGGTGGCGTTCGTTCCTTCGTTTACGCCACCCCTGTATCTGCCTTTAAAAGTATAGGACATAGATACCCCGCGTGTCTGGGTATCTGTGTATAGACATTACTCGCTGTCCCTCAGAGTGTTCCCCCCACCGCACGGTAAAAGGGGCGGTGGTGCCGTTGAGCGCGGGGGGCGTTAAACGATCATAGAGGCACATGGCAAGGGTCAGGGTGGGGCTTTTGCACTCTGAGAATGAGGTGGTGAAGTTTCACTCAGAAGAGGAAAGCTCGAATTTGGGGATGGGCAGGTGCACGGTTGCACGATTATACGGTCAAAAGGGAAAGTTTAGAGGGGGACGTTTTCAGGGGGGCTGGTCGGCGCCGACATCTCCCCGCATAATCAAAAATCCTCGATTTCGTGAGATCCTAAAAATCCTCGATTTTTGAAAATCTTAGGTTTTCACGAAGATGATTAGGGATAAAAGAAAAGAACAAAAGGAATAATAGACGCACCTCGCACGGAGCGAGATATATTGGGGGTAA
>CABGHH010000096.1 GCA_902158745.1 Candidatus Methanolliviera sp. GoM_asphalt | reverse complement strand
AAGCGCGAGACGCATCCGTCGGATTTTTCCGCTGCTGCGTTCCTCCACGTAAAGGCAGATAAAGAGCTTTTAGAGCAAATAGAAACGCCACCTATGTCAACCGAAATGCTAAACGTGATAGGTAATGCGATAGTACACAAAAAGATAAAAGGGAGTTATTTGATAACAAACGTGGGTGCGGTGGTGAATCGGGATGCTATCCCTCAGGCTGCGGATTATCTGCTTAACCTCGAAGGAATCACAACCGCTATTGTAATAGGGCTGTGCGAGGATACGATATGCGTTTCCGGGAGGAGCAAGGACATAAGGGTGAATATAGGTGATGCGTTTGCCCATGCGTTTGAGGAAATGGGTTCTGCAGGCGGGCACGCCACAATGGCGGCGGCACAATTACCGCTGGGCATTTTCAGTGGTATAAAGGATAAAGATACGCTGATACAACTTGCCGAAGATGCGGTGACAAAACGTTTCATGTCTGTTATGAAAGAAGAGAAGAGCGAATAAGCCGCAAATGTGTCTTCTATTGTCGCGGGTTTAAGCGTTATAAAACCGACATTTGCAATGAGACAATTTATTCTATATGCAAGGAAAGCGGTTACAGGTTATGATTTCTCGTTAGATGACCTGCCGGGCAGTGGCGGTAGAATGGACCTCATAGCAAGATGTGTTTGCAATGCACTGTGGATAAGTCATGATTTGCGAAGAGACGCCTGCATCCATATAGTCGCATGCGGCAGTCCCAACCCACCCGTTGTTATTTCCTTCTACGGGGACAGGTTAAGGAACGTATCGCCAGACGAGAGGAACATAGCAGCGTGGATAAAGAAAGTATTGGCATCAAAGAAGCGGAATCCCGGGATACGCGTACGCAAAATCAGTTTTCAGCAGTTAATCGTGGAGTTAGCATCTGAGGGGAACTTCTTTTATATCCTGCATGAAAAAGGTGGGGATATAGCACGTGTAAAGTTAAAAGAGAAACCTGTATTTGTCCTCGGCGACCACATAGGACTGCCGAGAAAAGAAGAGAAGTTTGTTGAGCGATTTGAACACGAGAAAATATCGCTTGGCACTACGTCTTATCTCACATCGCAATGTATTACCGTACTGCATTATGAACAAGACAAATTATAGACACAGATTAACGCAGATTAACACAGATAGATGATAACAATCAACAATGTCAAACTTAAATAAATAAGTCCGTGCCGTGTAAATCAGTGTAAATCTGTGTAATCTTGTGGTTACAAAAATATGCGATGCTCCGGTCGGGATTCGAACCCGAGTCCTTGGCTCGAAAGGCCGAGATGATTGGCCGAGCTACACTACCGGAGCACAATTAATTAATTTCATTTCTAAAGAAAAATAAAAAGGGAAAAAGTTCTTTGATAAACCTTCTCTTTTACGTAAGAAAAGTGTTTGGATTTAGCCGAACAGCGAAGCAAGCCCTTCCATTCCCGTCTCTTCTGCTTTTTCCTCTTCTTCCTCTTTCTTTTTCTCTTCCTTTTTCGTTTCCGCTGCTTTCGGTGCTTCTTCTGCTGCTTGAGCGGGCATTGCCGCTGGTGCCATTGCTGCTGGCGCATAAGCAGGCTGGGCTTGAGCCATCGCCTCGTCTATGTTGACATCGCTAAGAGCGGATATCAGCGCTTTTATTCGCCCCTTATCGGATTCTGTCCCTGCTGCCTTCATTATCGCTGCTATTCCTCCCTCTGTGATCTCCTTACCGGAGTCGTGCAGGAGCAACGCAGCATATATATATTCCATTTGTTCGTTCTACCTCCTTCTCTTCTATTATTCCTTTATTCTTTAAATTAAATTATACATATATAAAAATACGGGTATAAGTATATTTCATTGATACTGCAGGCACTATCTAAAAATATAGTGATTTATCACCGCGGAGAGCGCAGAGTACGCAGAGTTTTAAGACTGTTCCAATCATTGTTTATGCTTTCTGGTGCCTTTGCGTTCTCCGTGTGCTCTGCGGTGAAATTTAAGGATGTACATGGCATTTTCACTAAAAAGTTCGACAGTGTCGATACTACGTCAATAAAGAGGTTGAGAAGAAAGACTAAAAATTAAATTTAAATACGCTCATATTTTGGAATGTCCAAGAACCAATATCCATCTTTCAATATCTTTTCGCTCTCGACTATTCTTATCCGGTTTTTGAACATAGGTCCATCAATAACGAATGTGTGATATTCACCAAATTCGCCACAGGGATCAATTCTTTTATGAAAACTACGTAAATCGCTTACAAATTCTTTATCTATCTTCCGTCCAAGCCACTCTTTACCCAATAAATCGGCTTTAACACTCACTACAATCGCCTCAAATCCCGCATCTATAAAATCCGTTATGATTTGCTCTGAACCACGCTTCCAAAGGGGTAATATTAACTTGATGTCTAAATCACTGCAAATTCTATCCACTAAGTTCCTATGCGTTTCAATATGCCCAAATACCGCACCTTCTATCCCTGCACCCCCTTCATTTAGCTCGCGTACCACTCTTTTAAATTCTTTCTCGTATGACATAAAATCTATGTGAAGAATTGGAATTCCAATCGCTTGTGATTGCGCAGACAGCAATTCAGGATTTATTTCATGCGACCCCCTTCTCTTCATATCTCTAAAATTCAAGAGATATGCGACATCAAAATTACCTTCTGAAATTGCTTTGTAACATGCAAAACAACCGTCTTTTCCACCCGTCCACGAAACAACAACCTTGCCCTTCTTCGTCTTATTTAAAGTTAAAGTGGTCTCAGTTTTCATTTTCTGTGCCTATTTTCACTATGAATAGGAATATATAAATGTGGTTTGAATGTGCCATACACTTCTGTTAAAAAGTCACAGACCCCGTACTTAACAGTAGTTGGCAATATAGATAATAACAGGATTGTCCTTTAAAGATTTCAAGCCGAAAAAGGCTTTCTTGTAGTTAGATGCAAGGTAAATTATCATTATAAGTAGCGTATGTGTTTAGCCACTCAGCATCAACTTCAACCTCAACATCTGAAAGGTGTTGAGCCCTTGCTGCGCCCACGTTGTCAATACTGTCATGATTCTTTCATGAATAGATGTTCCCTTCTCATTACGCAGTGTTCCGATAATCTTCCGCTGGACAACGTGCTCACGAAGCGCCCTCTCTGCTCTGTTGTTGGTCGGTTCCACATCTGAACGAAGGACGAACGTGAACCAATACTCAAAGCCATTCTCTACCTTGCCAATGAACTTTTCCACCTTCTCGCTGGCGTATTCTCTTCTGATCCATCGTCTGAGCGCTGCTCGCGCTATATGCCACAACTGCCGCCGCGTTTCGGGCGGAGGATTCGCTTCCAGTGCGTCATTCAGTTTCCGATAGAGCCTTCTAAGTGCTTTATCCAACGGAGTAGCCTCCGCAATCTTCTCGGCAAGATACTCGGATTCTCGAAGAAGATGCGCCCAACATCGCTGTATACGGTTTGTGAACTTGGCATACGGTTTCCAGCCATCGCATACGATTTTTCCAGTGAACCGTCTTGTCAGAATTTCCATAAGCACTTTCATACCTCGACTCTTCCGTATTACGACAAAGGTCTCTGCTGGCGTGGTGAATGCCCAGATCCAGTACTTCTTTCCCTGAACCCTGATTGAGGTTTCATCCACATACAGTACCTCAGCACCGCGGATTCTGCCCAAAATTTCTTCATATTCCGATCGAACCGCATCGGAGGCACGACGTGTGAGATCAAGTATCGTAGCAGGACTTATATCCAATCCGTATTGCCGCTTCAAAACATTCTGGATCTTACGGTGTGGCAACCGCTCCTCGTATTTCAGCACTGTCGCTTGTGCTATCGTGTTATTACCGAATATGCCTTCTTTTGGGCAGTCGGGATCGCTTGCAACGACTTCTCTATGACACCGGGGACATGTATAATGTGCAATTTTGTATTCGGTGACGATAACTGGTTGTGGTTCTGGGATCTCCTCGATAATCTTCGATCCCACGCTGACCGGATTACCAAGCTAGACATCGCAGTACGGGCATCGACCCATCCGGACCTCTACCGGCCTATCTGGTTCTGCCCGTTGTCTCGTCACCCCTTTGTGCCCTTTCTTCTGATTCCTTCTGCTATTGCCACCGCGTCTCATGCTTGGAGGGGTATGCTGGTTCTCATATCTAGCCAGTTGGGCCTCGAGTTCCTCTATGCGTGCCTTAAGCAGCTCATTCTCACGTTTGAGTTGTCCGATAATCTCGTCTTTGTCCATCCCCCTCTAGATAGGGTATTGCTCTCATAATATAGTAGTTTTTCGGTTTTAACCGGATTTTAGATGGCTGTTGAGGTGAGAAGGATGAAATGGTTGTAGATGGAGCTAAACACATACAATAGTTTAATGGAATAGACACGAATTATTTATATTTATCATCTGATTTTTTGCTTTAGAAGAAAGTGAAACCAAAAGCGATTATACCGTTTAAGAAGGAAAGAGCAAAATCGAGATTAGGTGGCGTTTTAAGCGAAAAGGAACGAGAAGAGTTCGCTGTAAGAATGTTAGGGGATGTTTTAGTTGCACTATCAGAATCCGAGATAGAAGAAGTCAAGATAATCTCAACGTGTTCAGAGGAACAAATAAAGGAAGATTTGAAGTTGGGGTTGAACTTAGAGTTGAACTCAAAGCTGACGGTCAGGGAGGACGGGCGAGGGCTGAACGAAGTGCTAAATGAAGAGATAAAGGATGAAAAGGAGCCGGTACTGATAATAATGGCTGATGTTCCTCTGGCAACGCCAGAAAGTATAAATGAAATTGTCAGCCGCGAGGAGGACGTAGTGATAACACCGGGGAGAGAGGGAGGCACAAACGCTTTGTTCCTCCGTAAACCGTACAAATTCGCGGTTTCTTATTATGGGATTAGCTGTTTGAAGCATATAGAAACGGCGAGACGCCAGGATTTGAGCTATGCCATTCACGATTCTTTTTTTATCAGTACGGATATAGACGAGGTAGATGATTTAATCGAATTATTGATTCACGGTGGGAGCAGGAGCAGGAGTTTCTCAGCGGAATATCTACGTGGAATCGGCGTTTCTATTCATGCGGATAACAATTCGAAGATGCGTGCAAAGGTAAAGGTGAGCGTGGGCAGATGAGTGCTCTCATATGCAAATATCAAACATTTTATTTCCACCCCTCGTGTTCTTTCATTTCTTGAATTTTTTGTTTGAAGTTTGGTAAATCCTCCAGAATAAGTTTCCAGACCCTTGGGAGATTTACACCAAAGTATCCGTGTATATTTATTAGCACATCTCTCAGACCTGCAATTCTCCTCTTACCAACGAGCCAAATAAAGCCCCTTTTTTAATGTCGTATTCCTTCGTTATCGGGCGTATTTTCTCCTTAATTTCATTAAATTCGACTTTGCTCATTTTCTCCATCCTGTATTACTCCGGTAGCTACCGCCCACAAATAAAAACTTCCCGGAGAAATCGCCTTTAGTTTATTAAGAATATCGAATTCCCCTGGAAGAAGAACATCCTTTATTCTCTCCACATCTCCTCTATTTTGCTTTAGCCCTCCTATATCCATATCCAAACGACCATCCTTAATTAAAAAAGCAAGACAGGCAACTTTTGAAGCATCCTCTTTAGCACGGGAAAAAGAGTAGCTACCACCTATTATGTGACTTCTAATTCTTCTTATCCCATCTCTTAGTTCTCTTGTATAATCATTCTCAATACTTCCACGAAAATCTAACTGAGAGATGAGAAAAGAGGCTTGTATTGAATCACGCAAAAATTCATAGGCAGGCAAATTCATGTTACGATAAGTGGCTTCAATTTCAGCAATTTTTTTATACGACTGACTGATTTCCTTCAGGTCGGTTATGTATTCAAATAGAATTCCAAGGTCAAATAATTGTTTTAGTATTTCCATTGATTTTCCTTTACCATAGGGAATTCCTATGGTTGTAGGAGCAAAAGCGCTCAATTTGTCCCCGACAAAGCTATTTACTGAGGGAATTGGCACTTTCACTTCTTTTTCAACTTCAAACAATGGAAGAATAATTGGCTTTTCGATAGTTTCAGAAAAGGGAGGAGGCATTTTTACAATATCAAGCAAAACATAAGCCTCCCTATTTTCCATTGAAGAAATGTAGTAGAATTTAAAATGACTCTTTGGAATCTTATGCTCCGTTGGTCTTTTATCTTCTTCCCATTTTTTAAATAATCCTTCCTGTATTATTTTGTCGAATGTATCGAACAATGCTATATCTTCATCCTCTGTTATTATGTCGAGGTCAATGGAGAGTCTTTTCAACTCAGGAATGAGCAGCATCAAACCTGTGCCACCTTTAAAAATAAGATTGATGCCCTTTTCAACCAAATTACCAAGCAATTCAAAGGCATATATTGCTTTTTCTATCA
>CABGHH010000095.1 GCA_902158745.1 Candidatus Methanolliviera sp. GoM_asphalt | reverse complement strand
CGAGACACGCCTGAGAGATACCCGTTGCCATAAATGCCATCCCAATTCGAAGAAACGCCAAGACTAGGGAGACGGGATTCATCATACCAAGCAAATCCTTCACGTGCGAATCTGATGGCATCTCAAGATCTTTCGTTAATTCTTCTATTTTACCACCAGACATTATCCCACCTATTACATTCGTCAGAGTGTTCTCCGCAGGAACGCGGCAGTCTTCCAAGAAAAGCTCCCCTGTTGACCCAAATTTAAGGCCCAGATGCCCCAGCTCGTTTGAGTCGTATGGAGACTGTTCTCTGTCAATGAAAAACATCTCCTGCTCTCCGCTCTCAACCTTTGCAACCAACAGAGCTAGATTGGAGATTGGACCGTTGCTCGCCCAAGTCTTACTACCGTTGATGACGTACTCATCCCCATCCAAGACTGCCGTGGTCTTTAGAGCTCTACTGTCAGAGCCTGCCTCCGGCTCGGTTAGAGAATAGGTGGCTACGATCTCAGACCGCTTCATTTTTGGGAGCAATCTCTCTTTTAGATCCATTCCATCGGGTAAAAATTGGAGCACCGCCGGAATCGACATAGAATAGCCCATAAGAAGTGCAATGCTCGGGCTAACACGCCCCAACTCTTCTGCCACAAGCCCAACAGTCGAAAGATCGCTTGCAAATCCCCCTATATCCTCGATATCAGGACTGAGTCCTATCTTCTTGAACTTCTTTCCTATATCTATCGCTTCTTCTCTCGTTGCGGCTTTACCTATCTTCTCCTTCTCGTCTGCTATTGGGACAATCTCCTTCTCCAAAAAATCCCTAAGACTGTCTCTAAATATCTTTTGGTCTTCACTGAATCCAAAGTCCATGTTCGATAGTGGTGCAATAATAGTTTAAAAACTTTTCCATTAGTTTCTTAAAAAATCCCTATCACTGACCCAACGGTTTCTCTATTATTGGCTTTAAATTTCATCCGTCCCAGACTCACATCAGATATTCTATTCGTTGCACGTGTCTCGATTCTTCGATCTTTAACCCTTCTTCTATAAGATCTAAAACTTCATCTTTCTCTTCAGGGAATTTATACCCACTATAATCCATCCTGAAGAGCGGTCTTCCATCTCTTCCGCGCCAAAAATTCATCGCATGATCAAAGCACAGTCTGCCGTTGAACTTTAAATCTTCGACCATCATCTTTATCTCTCTCAGGTATCCGTGAGGCGATAATAACTCAAAATTTCCACTCGTCCATTCTTCAAAGAGCGGCGTTAATGGATTTGGAGTATATGGTCTCGATCTGACGAAATCTGGATCTATCTCATTTAGAACGCTTGCTGTATTCCTCGCATGTTGCTCCGACATCTTCTTTCCGCCCAAGCCAGGCATAATATATTCAGAAAGTTCAAAACCTGCCTCTTTAGCTTTTATTCCCCCAAGAACCTGCTCCTCTGCAGTAACGCCCTTATTGACATATCTTAAGACGTCATCGTCCCCGCTTTCAAGGCCAACGTGTAATCTTAAGAGCCCTGATCTTCTTATTGCCTTTAGATCTTCGAGAGATCTTTTTGAAAGCGTCTTCGATCGAGCGTAAGATGTAACTCGCTCTATGCTTGGAAACGTTTCTTTAAGATATCTTACCACCTCGATCAATTCAGAGGGACGCATGATCAAACTGTTTGCGTCCTGCAAGAAGACCGTTCTTCCACCCGAATAGAGCCAATTATAGACGTTTACAAGAGATTGAAGATTACTTGATTCGTTCTCATTTAGCTCTCCATAATCTTTCTCATACAAGAACAATGGATCGATGACCTTCCCCGCCCAGTCCATTCCGCCGAGTTTTTCAGCTATAACAGTTATCCCATCGGCGATATGTTTCACGGATTGAATATCCTCCTTTATCTCTTCCACCGGTCTCATCTGAAATTTCTCTCGATTGTACGGTGTGCCATAACAGAATTTGCATTTTGACCACGGACAGTTACGTGTGGCTCTTATCAAGAGAGAATAACTCCCCCCCTCCGAAGGCGGTCTTATTGCCCCAATCTCAAAAGAATATCTCTTCAAATCCTCTGCTTCTGAAAGTACCATCTTTATTACCCCTAAATGATCATCTCAACAGATCCAAAGGTATCTTGCCGTTATGAATAGCCGTGGCAACTAATGCACCGTCCATTCCAATATCTTTGAGTCTATCGAGATCTTCTAATCCCTCAATTCCTCCCCCAAAGATCATAGGGTGCACGGACATCCCTCTGAGCTCTTCCAAAAATTCAAGATCCATTCCCGATCCTGTTCCAACCCTATCTATAAAGAGAACTATAATACCGTCCAGATCGTATCTATCAAGCTCGCTTAAAAATTCTTTCGGATCTTTTGGAATCTTTGGATCGCCGCATAACAACTCTTTTCCTCTAAGATCCATGCTGACCAGATCCTCATCTATATATATGTCTCCGTCTATGACCTTTCTATGGATCGTCTCCGTCCCTAAAACTATCTTGCTTGCGTATCTGTGCCCGATCTCCACGTCTTCTAAACTTCTAACTCCTATATCTGCCATCACTTCTGCTTTATTAGAGATCTTTTTTATGAGCGAGAAGTTATCTCCCCTCTCCATTATCCTATCAAGATCGGCTATATAAACTTCTTTAGCTTTCACCACGCCCATAATCTCTAATGGATCGGAATTTTCCACGATCTTGCTCTCATCGGAGATTGGCTTATAGTTATCCCTCTCCCCTCTAACTCCGTGGACCACTACGCCGTTTGAGATGTCCATAACAAAGATCAGTTTAAATGGCATACAAATTTAAATACTGGAGATATAACATTTAAATATAACCACTCTCTTTTGGATACCAAGAATTTATAGGTGGTCGATGATGAAATTGCTGGTCAGTCCTAAAAATATAGACGAGGCAGATGCGTCCGTCAGAGGAGGAGCAGATATAGTAGATGTGAAAAATCCGAAGGAGGGTTCTCTTGGAGCAAACTTTCCTTGGGTGATAAAATCCATCCGGGAGATGGTTCCAGAGGATATCCCTGTAAGTGCCGCCATAGGCGACTTCAATTTTAAGCCGGGAACTGCGTCTCTGGCAGCTTTAGGCGCAGCCGTATCCGGAGCGGATTATATTAAAACTGGCCTATATGGTGTCAAAACTGAAGAAGAGGCCAAAGAGATGGTATCAAAGATTAGTGAATCTATAAAAGGATACGATCCCAACAAAAAAGTGGTAATTGCCGGTTATTCCGATTGCCACAGGATAAACTCCGTCTCTCCTCTGATGCTTCCCGATATATGCAAAGATTACGATGTTGATGTCGTCATGGTGGATACCGGGGTAAAAGATGGCAGATCTACACTAGAATTCCTGTCCGAGGAGGAAATTAAAGGTTTTATAGATTCTGCACATAAGATAGGGTTAGATGTCGCGTTGGCAGGTTCGCTGAATATAGACGATATAAAGAAGATAATTCCTCTGAATGCAGATATAATCGGTGTGAGAGGAGTGGTCTGCGGGGGAGATAGAAGCTCTTCTATAAGAGAAGAGCTCGTAAAAGAGATTAAAGAGCTTGTGACGGTATAAGATGTTTATAGAGAAGTTGGATGTGGGACTGGGAATAACCTTCGATGACGTATTGATACTCCCAAATCGTTCAGAGGTGGAGCCAAACCAGATAAACCTTGATACCAAGGTCTCTAAAAATATAAGGTTAAGGATACCTATCGTCAGCAGCTCGATGGATACCGTTACGGAATCTAAGATGGCAATAGCTATGGCGAGGAATGGTGGTCTCGGCGTCATTCACAGAAATATGTCCATGGAGAGACAGCTTGAAGAGGTTTATGAGGTAAAAAGCTCCGATGAGCTCATTACCCGTAAGATGATAACCACGTCTCCGAAGGAACCCACCTCTTTGATATCTGATTTGATGGAATCTGAAAATATTGGTGGAATTCCGGTCGTGGATGGTAAAAGATTGCTTGGAATCGTGAGTAAGAGAGACGTGAGGGGTGTGTCGGGCGATAAGCCTGTTAAAGAGATAATGACGAAGGGCGTGATCACTGCACGAGAAGATACGACGGACGAAGAGGCTTTTGAAAAGATGTATGATGGTAGGGTAGAGAGGTTGCCCGTCGTAAACGAAAAAGATGAGCTCATCGGGATGATCACGATGCACAACATAATAGAGAGGAAAAAATATTTAGCTGCGGCAAGGGATGACGAGGACAGGCTCGTCGTGGGCGCAGCAATAGGACCATTCGATATGGAGCGTGCTAAAAGATTGGATGGAGAAAAAACGGATGTGATCGTTATTGATTGTGCCCATGCACACAATATAAATGTGATAAAGAGTGCAAAAAAGATAAAAGAGAATGTGAGTGCGGATCTAATCGTGGGAAATATCGCCACCGCAGATGCCGCGGAGGAACTTGTGGATTTTGTGGATGGGGTGAGGGTCGGAATCGGCCCAGGTTCTATATGTACCACCAGGGTGATCGCTGGTGTGGGGGTCCCCCAGTTGACTGCGGTGGCGGGGGTTGCAGAAGTTGCCAGAAGATACGGCGTCCCGGTAATCGCAGATGGTGGAATTAGATATTCAGGCGATATAGCCAAGGCGATCTCCGTCGGAGCCGATTGCGTAATGCTTGGGAGCCTCCTCGCCGGAACTGAAGAGTCTCCTGGGAAGCCCGTAACGATAAAAGGCAGGATGTACAAGCAATATAGAGGAATGGGTTCCCTCGGCGTCATGGGCGAAACCGATAGGTATGCTGTCGGAGGGACGAAGTTCGTTCCGGAGGGTGTCGAGGGAGCGGTACCGTACAAAGGTCCCCTCTCCGATATAATATTCCAGTTGGCAGGTGGGCTTAAATCTTCCATGGGGTATGCGGGAGCAGCAAACATAAAGGAGATGCAGGAAAAAGCACGACTCATAAGAATAACTCAAAATGGTGCAGTCGAAAGTCATCCACACGATATATTAATAACGGATGAAGCACCAAACTATCCTTACCATTGAATTAAAGGGCCGGTAGATCAGCTGGAAGATCGCTACCTTGGCATGGTAGAGGCCTCGGGTTCAAATCCCGACCGGTCCATCATTGAATATTCTAATCATAGACAACCACGGGCAGTATTGCCACCTGATCCACAGATCTTTGAGAGATCTGGATGTGGGTAATAGGATCGTTGAGAACGATACCTCTATAGAAGAACTCCTCTCAGAAGATCCAGATGGGATCATATTGAGTGGGGGGCCTACGTTAGAGAGGTCCGGAAGATCTCAAAGCTATCTGGAAGAGATCGATCTACCATTCTTGGGAATCTGTCTCGGGCATCAGATAATCGCAAAGACCTTCGGTGGAAGCGTTAGAAGAGGAAAGGAGGAGTATGCAGAGGTGGAAGTTGAGATCTTGGACGATGACGATATATTTATGGATATGCCAAAGAAGATCAAAGTATGGTCTTCTCACGGAGATGAGGTGGTCGAGATATCTCAAAATTTAAAGAGACTTGCGAGATCTGATATCTGTGAATACGAGGCGATCAGGCACAGAGAAAGGCCGATCTTTGGAGTTCAATGGCATCCGGAAGTTTATCATACGGAGCGGGGAGAAGAGATATTTAAAAATTTTGTGAAGATCTGCAGGGGGTGAACGATTTGTTGTATGCGGATCTGGTAAAGATCTATGAGAAGGTAGAGAAGACCAGCAAACGGCTCGAGATGATGGGGTATCTGGTGGATCTATTCCGAGACACGCCTGTTGAGATAATAGATAGGGTGGTATATCTGACGCAGGGCAAGCTCTATCCGGATTTCATGGGTGTAGAGCTTGGGATGGCAGAAAAATTATCCATGAAAGCCATATCGCTTGCCTCAGGTGTAAATATCAAGGATCTGGAGAAGATACGTAAAGAAATAGGCGATCTCGGACTCGTTGCCGAGATGGTGATGATTGCAAATGAAACATTTGCAAACTTGAAAATGGAACAAGGCGTGTGGATCCAACTAAAACTGGATTTTCAAATGCTTGATAAAGATAAAGAAGATGAGAGAACGAGAGAACCACTGACCATCGAGAAGGTCTATGAAGATATAGGAAAGATTGCCTGCACGGGTGGATCCGGCTCTCAAAAGACAAAAATCGATATTCTGAGAGATCTTTTGCAATCTGCCACGCCCAGTGAAGGAAAATTCATTCTAAAGACGGTAACAGGAAAACTAAGGCTTGGAATAGGTGATATGACGATTATAGATGCTTTATCAATTGCTTTCGCCCATAAATCGGATAAAAAGTTGGTAGAGAGGGCATACAATCTTCACCCCGATCTTGGAGCCATTGCCAGATCTCTATCGGAAGGAGGTATAGGTAGTCTATCGCCAGAGAAGTTTGGAATGATACCGGGAATACCGGTAAAATCTATGTTAGCGGAGCGTCTTCCCTCAATAGAGGAGATCATGGCTAAGATGCAAGACTGTGCACTTGAATACAAGTATGATGGCATAAGAATACAGGGACATTTTTTTGAGAAGGAGGTGAAGCTCTTCTCGAGGAGACTCGAAGACCTGACAGATCAGTTCCC
>CABGHH010000094.1 GCA_902158745.1 Candidatus Methanolliviera sp. GoM_asphalt | reverse complement strand
ATGGGGAAGGATATGTTTTGGTTGTTGGGTTTGGGTATATTGATGAAGTATGGGTGATACGTTTTTATGTAGTGCGGAAAATAAGTTATAAAATCTTCTAACATACAAAAAATGGCTATTGAAAAATGTGAAAAAGTTGAAAACCACTAGAAAAATCGATAGTGCCCTCCTGCCACCAATAATTTACTTGAGAACTATTATTTGAAAACCCGTCATTTCCGTTCTTTTGCCCTTTTAAGACCTAAAAACGCTTTTTAATGGGGGTTTAAAATAAGCAATCACAGTGCTTCTTTTTACTTTTCAAGGCTCTAAACAGCATATTTCTCGGTAGCTTATACGATTCATTCAACAAAGCAGTATGTAGATGAGTTACAAATATGAACTACCACTCACATCAATCGATCACTGAGCCAACGGCGAAGATCATCGAGCGATGGAGGATAGACATTAAATACTTCTATATCCTGTGGAAATACGATCCAATGATTCTCCCCGAAGAACAGAATTCCGTTCTCTCCGTCTTTGAGCGTTTCGTCTATCCGCTTGGCCACATATCCATATCTCTCCTCGCTTGCATCCATATATAGCTTAGATACCTTCGTTCTCACTCTCTCGCTCTTGAGTCCGATTGCGAGGCATCTTTCCCAATCAGCACACTCTTCTGTCGCCTCCCTCTTCTCAGTGCTCACCAGTTCAGCCCCACTTGAGCATTCGCTCTTTACAACTTCATAGCTATCTTTATTTAATTTCTCCAGGTCTTTTATTCCATTCTCGCCAGATAGAAAGATCATTTCGTGATAAATTTTGGCGATTTTTCCTACTCTTTCTTTCATGTTTGCTATTTGTTCCCTTATTTCCTTCCAGTAGTCTTCAACCAAGGTTTTATAATCTTCTGGGGCATCTTTCCACGTATATATGAGTGGAACAAAGCATATCTTTCTCTTCCCTTTGAATTGCTCGACCGACGGCCTCTCTATCTTACCAATCCTCTCAGACATTTGATACACCAACCCATAGATCGGAGAGACGGAATATATATATCTTCGTCTCCACCATCAAAGATCTCTAACCAGATATTCCCAAAATTTATAAATAAAAAATTTTAATTTAAATGGATACTAAATGAAGTTTGAAGAGAGACTGAAGGCGCTTGAGATGCCACTTTTAGACGTAAGATTTCTATTGGATAGAAGGTATCCAAAGGATTCTGCCATAAATTTTGTCTCGAACCATTACAGACTAATAAAAGAGGATCGGAACATTCTCTTCAGAATCGCATGTGAAAAAAAACTCTCAGAAGATAGGATGAAAAAATTGGTTCCGATAGATCTTATAAAGGGAAAATCTGTAGTCATGGATGGGTACAACGTTCTAATAACGGTAGAAAGTTTAATTCTTGGATATCCCGTTTTTTTGTGTGACGACGGCGTTTTAAAGGATGTCAGGGCAATCTTTCATAGATATAGGATAAAAAAGGAGACAAAAGAATCGCTGGAGAAGATAAAAATCCTATTATCAAAATATCTCCCAAAAGAAGTTATTTTCATCTTTGACGCCCAGATAAGTGAGAGTGGAAAACTTTCCGCTCTGGCGAGGGAAATCTTTGAAGAGGTGAATGGCTCCGCATTGACGTCAAAAGATGCTGATTGTCAAGTGAGAAGACATAAGGATGACATGGTTGCCACGAGCGATGGAAATATAATGGATAATGTGATAAATATCGTCGATATACCTTTCCACGTCGCTGAAGAATTTGGATATTCATATTATAAACCGACCACCACGAGATTTTGTTTGGGTTGATAACCATGGGGATAAAAAGAGCTTTAATACGGGAGCTTCCCGAGGTGGCAAAGATGTGGAAAAAACTTGAGCCAAACAATAGTCGTTATGATATGATAAAATTTTATATGCTATTTAGACAATATTTCTATGTCTATAAAAACAGAGAAAAAATAATTGGATTTGTGGCGGGAAGCGTTAAAAGTGATGTTAGATCTCATTTGAGCGCTATATACGTAAAGGAGGAATTCAGAAAAAAAGGAGTTGGGGAAAATCTTCTTAAAACGCTGGAAGCGGCGTTTGAGAAGAGTGATTTTAGAAAGATCACTCTCGAAGTTAAAGAAGATAATAAGGAAGCCATAGAGTTCTACAAGGGGCTTGACTATGCGTTTGCCGGAAAAAAATCGAGATATTATGGCGAAAAAGATGCCTTGATCTATTCCAAAGAGTTGTCATAAGATTCGTGGCCAAAACCACTTGTAGTCTTCCGGATAATTCAAAAATCTCAGTTTTTCTGGAGATTTTATCAGATCATACATCCCTTCACCCTTGAAGATGCCCAATTCTGGATACTCCTTTGCCTTTTCACATCTAATCCCTGGAACACTTTTATAATTTTTATTTCTTATTAACCCGTCGCTGGTCTCGTAGTAAGTTCCCCCCCTCATCTCCCTAATCGGTTCATAGATGGAAGAAAACCTTCTTGAAACCCAATTTGCCATTTTGATCTCCTCCTCAAATGGATTTATCGTGATGTGCCCGTAATTGGGGGGAATTATCACCTTATCTCCTTTCTCTGCTTCTACCAAGACCACATCCATAATCTTTTCAGGCCCCTTTTGAAGCAAATAGTGGGCTCTTCCCGCCAAAACCTCGTATATCTCGGTATACCTCGAAGGGTGATAATGCCCGGCGGTTTTGAGATATTCTCTCCCAAGCATTCCCGGAGGGATTGCTGTAACGTCGTATCTAAGGTCGTTTTCAATAATCACCCTCCTATCCTCTTCGTTAAGCGCCAGATCTCTATACATATAATAGAGAGGCACATTATCGGCGTTTTTAAACCATTTTTCATCGAAGACGACCTCTTTCATATCGTAGAGCATTCTTACATCAGGTGTATATATCTTCTCACCAAATCTCATTTTCATAAAATCCCTCCAAGATTAAAAGTCGATGAAAGATTCTCTTTTACTTTCACAATATATAAAATGTGAGTATAACAGATGTACATTAAATCTTTAAAAGACCATAGAGTACTATATCACTGCAGTACGATCTTTCTATAAGATTCATCTACACATATCTTCTTTTTGCTTTATCGACTTAAATCTTCCCCCAATGCCTTCATACTTTCCATTGAGGCGATATTCATTTTATCTGACCCCTCAAATTCAATGGGGATTTCTCAGCATTTTATTCTTCTTTAGAATAGATTTCCTACCAAATTTTTCAAGGAGAGCCAACGCCTTTATTGCTCTTTCAGCGGTGGGAAATACTGGTATTTCGGGCTCGAGAATCTTCTTCCATCTCAAAAGTATATCAGGCTCCCCTAGAAGCCCTACAAGTATGATCGGCTTTTGAGGATATTTTTTCTTTAAGTGTAAAAATAGGCGTATATCCAGCTCCATCCACGAAACTGCTCCGATAACCGGGATTACAGCGTCAACACCACCGTCTGCCAAAAATTCCTCCGTTGCCCTCCGATATACCTCTTCTGATCCTGTCTTTTCTATTGCGGACCAAACATCCAAAGGATTTTTTACCGGTGCCACGTAGGGTAAACCTCCCGTATCTTCTCAAGGGTGCGGGAGGAGACAGAAGCTATCTCAAGTCCATTATCCTCACAACAGTCGGATGCCGTCACCCCGCCCGCTCCTGTGACGGTTATTATCCCAACACAATTTCCATTGGGGAAAGGCTGAGATATAAACACCTTCACAAGATCGAATAGCTCCTCAAAACTTTTTACTGGAATAATATTATATTGCTCAAATAGGGCGTCGTAAACTCTGTTCTCTCCGCAAATCGTTCCAGTATGAGAAGATACAGCCCGCGCCCCATAGGTTGTTCTTCCCCCCTTTAACACAATTAATACCTTCTCTGATCTCTCTATAATCTTTATAAATCTTCTCCCATCCCTTATCCCCTCGATATACATGGCGATGATATCAGTAGATGAATCGTCTATAATGTATTCTAATACATCGCATTCATCCACATCGCACTTATTTCCCATGCAGACAACTTTGCTCACGCCAATGTTCCGAAGAAGAGGAATGAATACAGATTCCAAAAGTCCAGTCTGTCCCACAAATGCTACTCTTCCCTTTTTTACCGTTTCAATAGGAACATAGGGGGTGGAAAAACCACTTGAAGTATCGATTATCCCGATACTGTTCGGCCCCATCACCATCATACCGAATTTTCTTGCCTTTCTCAGCACATCCTTCTCAAGTTTTTTTCCCCTCTCTGAAGCCTCTGCAAAGCCACCTGATTCAATAATGACGTTTTTAATCCCGAACGATCCACACTCGTCTATCATTTGAGGAACAGCTTCGTTGTTTATTACGATGATGGCAAGATCTACCACCTCGGGAAGTTTATTTATTTTTGGGTAAGTCTTCAGTCCTAATATCTCTCTTCTTTTTGGGTTTATAGGATATACCTTCCTTTTAAAATCTGTTTTCGTCATATTTTCTATCAGCGCATATCCTCCCTTACCCGGTGTTCCCGAAGCACCAATGATGGCAACACTTTTCGGATCAAAAAATGATCTCAAAGACATTAATAACCTCCTTCGATGGTCTCTTCATCGAGATGCGATACTGCCAAGATAGTCTCTTCATCATCTCCACACAACTTCTTTTTGCTTTATCAACTTAAATCTTCTCCCAATGCCTTCATACTTTCCGTTGAGCCGATATTCATTTTATCTGACCCCTCAAATTCAATTATTCTCATCTAATCTCATCCCCCCGTTATCTATGCGGACGGGATAGATGTGTAAAGATAACGTCAAAGAATCTTATAGATTGGGTGTGTGAAGGTAAGTAACAAATTAATATGTTCCAAACCTCTAAAGACCAAATTGCTATGATCCTCGCCATCTTTATATCTACCACTTCATCGTTTTGATTTCAGCTTCCTTCGTAATAAGTTTAAAATTGTATTATAAAAAGCATTCGATTAGGTTATCCAAAATGCAGAAAAGTTTAATATCAAATCCCCAAAAAGGTAAATTTGATGAAGGTTGCGATAACGAGACCTGAGGTCTATCATATGGAGTCTATCACGATCGCGAGATCTTATGGATTTGATACCTTCTTTGCACCGATGATATTGCTCCGTCCTGTGGAGGATCCTCGATTCGATTCATTCATCCATCGTTTATTCAATGGAGAGGCAGACTTCGTCATCTTTACAAGTGCCAACGGTGTAAGATACGCTTTTGATCTTGTCCAGTCTCAAGAACCGTTTATAAATGCTTTGAATCACACAAACGTCGTTGCTATCGGTCCAAAAACGAATAAATCGCTGAAAGAAAAGGGAATAACTGCTAAAATCATTCCAAAGGAATATAGCTCTCTTGGTATTGTAGAGACCCTATCTCCTCTTACGGATGGAAGAAATGTGGAGATAATAAGAAGCGATCGCGGAAATGTAAAATTGAATGAAAGTCTCAAACGTGCGGGAGCTCTTGTCCACGAGGCGAATGTATATACGGGAGTTTCTCCAGACGGTTTCTGGCTGGTTCGGGCAAAAGAACTGATAAAAAAGATATTAGATGGGAATATAGACGTGCTCACGTTCACAAGTGGCATGACCGTGAATAACCTCTTTGAGATTGCTAATGAGATGGAAGTATATGAAGAGATAAGAAGGATATGTAGGAAAGATGGAAAAAAAGGGGAGATGTTGATCGCGGTGATAGGAAGAGAGACGGAGAGGGCGCTTGGAAATTTTGGGGTGAACACAGATGTGATCCCAAGAACATACACATTTGAGGCTATGATGGATGCGATATGGAGAAAGATAAACTCATCGGGATAAATGGATTATGCCTCCGCCTCGTCTTTTGGATATTTGGATACGGCATAACTTTATAGTTGAAACTATTCAAGATCATAGAAAATTTTAAATACTATTACTACTAACATTATGGTAAGGAGGTATTAAGAGATGGCAATACGTAGATGGTTTGACCCCCATGAAGAGATGAGAAGGATGTGGGATTGGATGGATAAGATGTTAGAGGAAGTGCCGTACGTTGGTAGGAGGCTTCCTGAAACAACCGGGAGAGATATTGGAACGGTGGCACCATACGTGGATGTGGCCGAGAAAGAGGGTAATATCGTGGTCAGGGCGGACATACCCGGTGTAAAGAAGGAAGATATCTCGGTTAACGTCAAGGGTGATATGCTCGAAATCGGTGCCGAGAGGAAGGAAGATAAGGAAGAGAAGGGCGAAGGATATATCAGAAGAGAGAGAACTTACGGCAGATACTACAGGGCAATACCGCTTTCATCGGAGGTAGATGCAGAGAAGGTGAACGCGACGTTCGAGGACGGCGTGCTTTCTATTGAGGTACCGAAAGTCGAAGGAAAAGAGGTCAAAAAGATAGAGATTAAGTGACCATACCAAACTTCGTTCGAGCAGATCGGTTTAATTTTCATTTCTTTTTTTAATTTTTTTAAAATCCTAATTTTTTTAAAATGTTCTTCTAAATTTTTAAAAGGAGGTTTTTGAATGGCTAAAAGTGTTGGTATCGATCTTGGTACGACAAATTCGGCTGTTGCTGTAATGGAAGGAGGAAAACCCA
>CABGHH010000093.1 GCA_902158745.1 Candidatus Methanolliviera sp. GoM_asphalt | reverse complement strand
GGATAGCATTGATCGCCTGTCTCTCTCATTTCTATCATTATGCTCTCTTTCAACCGGTGCCCGGTATGATAGTTGGATGGGCACTTTTGGTAATATCTCTCGTGCTGTTGTTCATCTCTAAAGGTGGGCTCTTCATCTTCGGTATAACCGGGCTTCTCGGAGATATCTTGTCATATGCAAGATTGATGGCTCTTGGGATTGTCACGTCAGGTATCGGCAACGTGGTCAATTTGTTGGCGGTTCTACCGCTTGGTATGGGAGCTCTTGGTTGGATACCTGCCATACTCATCTTCTTGCTTGGACACGCACTCAACTTCGTCATAAATTTTCTCGGCGCGGCTGTGCACGGTATCAGGTTGGAGTATGCGGAATTTTTCAGTAAGTTTTATGCGGGTGGAGGTGCAGAATTCACACCGTTTGAGATGAAGAGAGAAGTTACAGAAAACATAAAGAAAATATAAAAAAGGAGATAAGAGATGGTACTAGAAATAAGCGGAATTGTCTTTGCGATGCTCGGTGCGTCGCTATCGATGGGGTTGGCTGCAATCGGATCTGGTATGGGTGTATATTTTGCAGGATCGGCTGGAGCTGGGGTTTTAGCAGAAGATCCAACTAAATTTGGTCAGGCGTTGGTATATGATGTGTTGCCACAGACACAGGGTGTTTATGGCCTTCTCGGAGCAATCCTCATTATGCTCGGGACAGGTATTATGGGTGGCGAAGCACCTTCGGTAGAGGTGGGGATGGCCGCTCTGTTCATCGGGCTTGTGATAGGACTAGGGGGTCTTACGGCGATACCACAGGGGCAAACTGCGGCGGCTGGTATAGCTGCAACTGCCAAGAATCCAGGTGCTTTTGCCGGTGGTATCATATTCACGGTGATGGTGGAAACCTTCGCGATATTCTCCCTGCTGATTGGCATACTCGCCATGCTCGGTTTCGGTATCATTTGAGGTTAAATTAAATGATCTCGGGTGATTTACAGGGAATTTTAAGCGAGATTTCGAGGATCTCCGATGATAAGATAAAAGAGATGGAAGAAGAGGCAGGGTCAAAGATCGATAAAATTCTCAAAGAGGCAGAAGATAAGACGAAATATGATAAAGGGAGGATAATAGAGAAGGGAAAGCAGGCGGCAGAACAAGAGAGGCAGAGAATCTTGGCGGATGCAAGAATTCGGGCGAGAAGGGAGATGGCAGATGTAAAGGAGAGTTTAATAGAAGAAACGCTCAAAGAGGCAAGAGAGAAACTGAAGAAATTTGCGGGCGCAAACGAGTATACAGATCTCTTGATTAACCTCGTCAAAAAATCCGTTGAGATCACCGCTGAGGAAGAGATGGAGTTGGTCTTCAACACGAAAGATAGGAAGGAGATGCTCTCAAAGGGGATAGAAGGAAAAGAGGAGAAGAGAATCACGATATCCAACGATACCATCGATTGCATCGGCGGCGTGATCGTCAGATCGAAGAATGTCATCATTGATAATACCTTTGAGTCGAGGTCAGAGCGTTTTTCAAACGAAATAAGGACGATCGTAGCGAAAATATTGTTTGAAGGGTGAGAGATGGTTGCCGCTCAATGGATTTTTGTATCTCTTGTGATCATATCTGCGTTGGCGATCTTCCCCCCGCTTCGTTCTGCGATGGCAATTATGCCATATGTCTATCCGAACGCCAGGATCAAGGCAAAAGAGGGGAGGTTGGTCAAATCAGACAGATTTGATGAGATGATAGCTGTAGAATCGGTCTTGGAAATTGCTTCGTTGTTGGAGAATACGGATTATATGCCCTATTTGCAAGGAATCTCATTGGAAAAACCGGGTGCCATCGAGAACGTTTTAGATAACTATCTCGCGGATCTGTATGATGATATCACGAAGATGTCACCAAAGAAAGTAAAGAATCTATTTGAATCGCTCTCGAAGAAGTGGGCCGGTAAAAACATAAAAATCGTACTTAGAAATGCGTTTTCCGTTGAGGGGGGGCATGAAAAATCTCCTGAAGATATATTTAACTCTTTTAGCACCTGTGATATCCCCGAAGATAAATTAAAGGCGTTATCCGAGTGTAAAAGTGTTAAAGATCTTATAGCTGAATTGGAAGATACGAGATATTCTCTATCAAAATATTATTCTATCTATGAGAATACCGGCAGACTCTCTTTACTCGAAAGTGCTATCGACAAGATGATGTACGAAGAAATACTTGAGAACCTACCGGAAGAACCGATGGTGAAGAGATACTTCTCAGCACTCATAGACGCAAGTAATGTAAAACTTCTCTTGAGGACGAAGAGGGATGGATTGCCCCTAAAAGAGGTTGAAAATTTTTTAATTGAAGGAGGGGAGGTTTCCGATTCGCTGAAAAGAGACTTTGACGAGATGGATACCAAAGATCTGATAGAAGAGTTGGGAGGCACGACTTACCACCCATTAAAAGATCTTCTCTCAGAATATGAGAAGACCAATTCACTCTCCCCCTTTGAGAGAGAACTGGATAGGATCGTCGCAAAAGCAGGAAGGGATATATCCGCACCAATGTTTGGTTTGTCGCCTTTGATCGGATTTTTGTCGGTAAAAGAGATGGAAGCAAAGAATCTGCGTACCATATTTGGTGGCAAGGTAGTTGGAATGAATCCGGAGGACGTCAGATCCCTGTTAATATATTGAGGTGATTGGATGGAGATTGCTATTATAGGGAGCGATATAGCGGCGAGGGGGTTTAGATTGGGTGGCGTCGAGAAGGTGTATGGTGACGAAAAGTTGGGTGATACTCTAGAAGCATTGGAGGATGTTGGTATTGTATTCATCACCGAGGAGATTGCAGAAAAGAATAGAGAGACTATAGATGAGTTTGAGAAGACGAAGAGAGGTATAACACCAATTTTGATTGAAATTCCAGATTATCTAGGACCAATGGAGCAAAGAGAAGATTCGATCTCCAAGCTAATTAAAAGGGCGATAGGCGTTGAGATCATTCAGAAGGAGGAGTGAGATTTTGGCAATAAAGGGAGAGATTATAAAGGTCGCGGGTCCCCTCGTCGTTGCAGATGGGATGAGAGGATCCACGATGTATGAAGTTATGAGAGTGGGCGAAGAGCGTCTTTTGGGTGAAAATATAGGATTGGAAGGGGATAAAGCCTACATTCAGGTCTATGAGGATACCACGGGAATAAAACCGGGTGAAGGTGTTTTGGGGACCGGGATGCCGTTATCAGCCTCGTTGGGACCTGGTTTATTAAAGAACATATATGATGGCGTTCAAAGGCCCCTCATGGAGATCGCGGAGAGATCAGGGGACTACATAGAGAGAGGGTTGGATGTTTCTGGTCTGGACGTGAATAAGAAGTGGGATTTCGCCCCTTCTATTGCGAAGGGGGAAGAAGTTAAAGCAGGTCAAATCATCGGAACGTTGCCGGAAAGTAAGGTTATCGAGCATAGAGTTCTGCTTCCTCCAAGAATTAACGGAACGATAAAGGAGATAAACGAGGGAAAATTCAAGATAGATGATCCAATCGGCACGCTGGAGAAGAGTGGAGAAGAAACCCCGCTATATATCTATCACAAATGGCCGGTCAGAATCCCAAGACCTTATATAGAGAAGATGGAACCTGATGAACCGATGATAACGGGGCAGAGGATCTTAGATGTTTTCTTTCCAATAGCAAAAGGGGGGACGGCCGCTATTCCTGGAGGATTTGGAACGGGAAAGACGGTAACACAGCATCAGCTTTCCAGGTGGAGCGATACAGATATAATCGTCTATGTGGGCTGTGGAGAGCGTGGAAACGAGATGACAGAAGTTCTGAAGGATTTTCCAAAGTTGATAGATCCCAAGAGCGGCGAAGTTTTGATGGAGAGAACCGTATTAATTGCAAATACGTCCAACATGCCCGTTGCGGCCAGAGAAGCATCTGTATATACGGGAATTACGATGGCGGAGTATTATAGAGATATGGGATACAAGGTCTCCCTCATGGCTGACTCGACGAGTAGATGGGCAGAGGCGCTTAGAGAGATATCCGGCAGAATGGAAGAGATGCCCGGAGAGGAGGGATTCCCGGCATACCTGGCGAGCAGATTGGCAGACTTCTATGAACGTGCCGGGAAGGTCACCACGTTGAACGGAAAAGTAGGATCGGTCTCCGTGACAGGTGCGGTCTCACCACCAGGGGGAGATTTCTCAGAACCTGTGACGCAGAATACGTTGAGGATCACCAAGGTCTTCTGGGCACTGGATTCATCTTTAGCAGATCGAAGACATTTTCCCGCGATAAATTGGCTCAGAAGTTACTCACTCTACGCCGAGGAACTTTCAAAATGGTTCGATGAGAACGTTGCAGAAGACTTCACATCGAACAGAAAGGATGCAATGAGGCTCTTGCAACAGGAATCAGAATTACAGGAGATCGTTCAGCTTGTGGGCCCAGATGCCTTACCTGAAAGAGAGCGACTCGTTTTAGAGGTGGCAAGAATGATCAGGGAAGATTTTCTAATGCAGAATGCCTACCATGATGTCGACACGTATTGCAGTATAGAGAAGCAATACGAGATGCTGAAGGTGATATTGAAATTCCACGAGTATGCTTCGGACGCTCTAGGAAGGGGTATAAGTGTCGAAAAAATTGCGGATCTTTCGATCAGGGATGAGGTGGCCAGAATGAAATACATTCCCCAAGAAGGAGTAGAAATGAAGTTAAAAGAGATATATGGCGAGATGGACAAAGAGTTCAAGGAGCTGGCGTGATGGATTCTCAGGAGATAAAGATCAGAGAATATACTTCCGTCGGTGAGGTGAGCGGGCCGCTGATCGTCGTTCAGGGGGTAGAAGGTGCGGCTTATGGGGAGGTCGTTGAGATAGAGACGCCGAGCGGTGATAAGCGAAAAGGTCAGGTTCTCGAGGCAAGGAGCGACGCGGCTGTTGTCCAGGTATTCGAGGGAACGAGTGGCCTGGATACGTCCGGGACGAAGGTCAGGTTTACGGGCGAGACGATGAAGATCCCCGTCTCCGTGGAGATGCTGGGAAGGTTCTTCGACGGTCTTGGAAGGCCGATCGATAAAGGTCCAGAGATCATCTCGGAGAGCAGATACGATGTCAACGGAGCTCCGATGAACCCATACAGGCGAGAATATCCAAACGAGTTCATCCAGACAGGCATATCCACGATCGATTGTATGAACACCCTCGTCAGAGGGCAGAAGCTCCCGATCTTCAGTGGATCTGGTCTTCCTCACAACGAACTTGCGGCACAGATAGCAAGGCAGGCAAAAGTTTTGGGAAAAGAGGAACAATTCGCCGTGGTCTTCGCCGCGATGGGGATCACGTATGAAGAGTCAAACTTCTTCATGAAAGATTTTGAGAAGACGGGGGCGATGGAGAGGATCGTCGCATTCATGAACCTCGCAGACGATCCAGCAATCGAACGGCTCATCACACCGAAGATGGCATTAACGACTGCAGAATATCTGGCTTTTGAGGAAGATATGCAGGTTTTAGTCATCTTAACGGATATGACAAATTACTGTGAGGCGCTTCGAGAGATATCTGCTTCGAGGGAGGAGGTTCCCGGAAGAAGAGGTTATCCCGGTTACATGTACACGGATCTCGCGATGAGTTACGAGCGAGCCGGGAGGATAAGCGGCAAAAAAGGTTCTATTACACAGATGCAAATTCTATCGATGCCAGATGACGACATAACTCATCCAATTCCCGATCTGACCGGTTATATAACGGAGGGGCAATTTGTTCTCTCAAGAGAACTACACCGGAAGGGTATATATCCACCTGTGGACGTATTACCTTCGCTTTCGAGATTGATGAACCAGGGAATAGGCGCGGGAAAGACGAGGGAGGATCATTCCGGAGTTTCAAATCAGCTCTATTCTGCTTATGCAGAAGGAAGAGACATGAGAGACCTGGTCGCCGTCGTGGGAGAAGAGGCCCTTACGGACAGAGATAAAAAGTACTTGGAATTTGCGGATAGATTTGAACGGGAGTTTGTGACACAGGATAGAGATGAGAACAGAAGCATCGAAGAGACGCTCGATTTGGGATGGGATTTGCTCTCAATGCTTCCGGAGAGAGAATTAAAAAGAATAGATGACGATATAATCGAGAAATATCATCCAAAGCACAGGTCTTGAAATGATTGCAAATCAAAGATTTGATTGCGAATCTTCGATTCGCAACATTGAAAATCGGAGATTTTCAAATGCTAACTTAAAAATCGGAGATTTTTAAATGGCAGATATAATTGAGGGGACAAAGCCCACCCGGATGGAACTTTTGAACTTGAAGCGAAGGGAAAAATTGGCAGAGAAGGGGCATAAGCTCCTAAAAGAGAAGAGAGACGCACTGATCATGGAATTTCTCGATGTTGCCAGAGAAGTTAGAAATTTGAGGAAGTATGCCGAGAAATCTCTTTCTATCGCATATAAGGATCTGCTACTAGCTCAAACGGCGATGGGGGTTAGGGAGGTTGAAGATATCTCAAACGTGACGCCACAAAAGATTGAGGTCACGTTCTATCCGAGAAATATAATGGGTGTTGCCGTTCCCACTATAGAAGTATCTGAAACTGAAAGAAACTTCTTGGAAAGGGGTTACGGTCTCATAGAT
>CABGHH010000092.1 GCA_902158745.1 Candidatus Methanolliviera sp. GoM_asphalt | reverse complement strand
ATCTTTGCTCTTTCTACAGATCTCACGGGTTGAGTTCTGGAGCAGCTTATCTCGGTTAATTTTTCAACTTCTTCGCTGGTCAAAACCAGTTTTTTACGTTTGCTTTCGAATGGCATAAGATCAGTAGGACGTTAAAGGTTATAAATATTGTTATCTTATTTAGGAATCTTTATACTAGTTATCATAATCTTTAATTTCATCTGCACAATTTTAGATTTTAAGATATTTAAACTCTTCGATCTCTCTCTGATAGTGGAAACAGAGAAGCACGGAGCTGGTGTAGAACTATTTATATTAGATGAGAAAAACGTAATCTTTGTGGGATGAGCTAAATTTTGAAGAATTAATATGAGAAGAGTCGAATTCTTAAGTAAAGATAAGAAGCTGGTAGGAGTCTTTCACCCGATGAAAGGAGAGGAAAAAGAAAGTCCATGCGTCATCACGTGCCACGGACTCGATAGCTATAAAGATAGCGAGAAGTATATCGAGATAGCGAAAAGGTTCTCAAACGATTTTTCGGTATTCAGGTTCGATTTCAGGGGGTGCGGAGAGAGCGAAGGGGATAAGATCAGAGATCTTTCCAATAGGATTGAGGACTTGAGGGCGGCGATAAACCTCATCAAAAATCAGCCATCCGTCGATGCCAATATCGGTCTTTTTGGCAGCAGTATGGGTGGATATCTATCGATCCTGATCGCGGCGGAGGAAGAAATAAAAGCGATAGTTACGTGGTCGGCACCTTACCGCTTGGGATACCTTAAAAGTGATGCAAGGGACGTCATACAGGATATCAGGTGCCCGATCATGATAATCCACGGTGATAAAGATGAACTCGTCCCAATCTCACATGCAAGAGAACTATATGATTGTGCAGATGAGCCAAAAGAGTTGAAGATCATCGATGGAGCAGATCATAGGTTTATGGATCTGAGTTTAAGAGATAAAGCGATCGATATAAGTTTAGAATGGTTTAAAAGATATCTGTGAATCTTTAAAAATTTGCTTTAACTGGGTCCTCTTTCATAACCTCACGCAAGAGGGACGTGGCATAACTTCCCTTCATAAGTGAAAATTTTAGATTCAATCCGTCTTCGACTGCCTTGCAGGATATCTCTGTCTGTCTTTGAAAATCTTCGATTTTTGAGCACATTGATATAGGTCTTCTAATGCCCTTTGAAGATAATTCCGGAAACTCTTCTATCTTGAAGGTCTCTCTATCTATCCCAAATGAGTTTGAAATCTCCAACTCAAGATCGTTTAACTTGCTCTCATACCCGATCAGAGGAGCGGTTATAAAAGCCCTTCTCTTCTCGATCAAACTCTCGTAAAGTTTTATTCTTCTTCTGTCCGTTCTCTCGATATTTTTGTTCCCCCTGAAAGAGATGTAATCTCCATCCATACATTGATCAAATAACCCCCTTCTTATACGCTCACTCAAGATCTCATTGAATATGTAGGATTGATACGCATGTACGAATAGCGTCCTGACACCGAGTTGGATGCTCTTCAATGCTCCAATGTAATCTTTTGGACATTTTACGAGATGATTCAACATCGCAAGCTCGTATCTGAGATGTTTTGGAAAGATCTTTAACGCTCTCTTAAAATCTTCTTCTTTGGCACATTCTCTTGCTTCTTTTGTTTCTTCCGATTCATATTTAGACGTGTGTGACAAATATGTCAAGACAGCGCCTTTGAAGTCTCTTTTAACTATTCTCTCTCCGACTTTATGCGTTATCGGTCTCAAACTGCCGAATCTCTGCATCCCAAAGAAGTTTGGAAATCCTCCCTTCTCCTTCGCCTCTCTGATTGTATCATCAACGCGGTCTGCCGCTTCTTCTATAGATGGGAGATCTCTTATCATCAGATCAAAATAGTTTCCATAATGGTCTCCAAGGTGTATATTCCTATTGGAATAGCCTAAAAATCTGATGCTTACATCTTTTATATTGATCCTTTCCAAATCATCTCTCTTGACACCCCAAACGCTCATCCTTTGCGTCGAGACGGCATCTTTATCTTTTGTCCCAGAATAGCCTATCCTGTTCTTACCGATTCCTAATCTTCTCGATAACTCCTTAATTAATTTGTGGGTGTCCCATCTAGTTTTTTCAACCTCCATAATCGCATACTTTCCCGAATCACAAAATTCGAGATCATAAATCTCTCTAACGACAAAATCTTCCGGTCTTACCTTTATCTTTCCTCCGATACCATCGGTTTCGGTCAGATAACATTCGATCCCGACTTCTCTTTCCACACTAAAAGGCATATTCAAAAATCTTCTTGAGCATGTCATAGCATCTTTAGATGCCCTGTAATCTCATCTATCTTATCTTCTCTCTCCGGTCCGATACCCAACGTTGTGATTGTACCAGGTGGAATATGGGTCAGTCCTGCGTCTTTTATGAGAGAATAAGGTAACTTGCTCTTATTAACTTCATTCTTTATATCCATAAGCTCGTCCAACGAAGAGACCTTGAGAACCACCTTCTTCTGCCCGCATTTGAGCCACCGTCTTCTCACCAAAATATTAGCGTTCAAAAATGCAGAGAGGGACGCATGGGCGACCTGGGCGGCAAGTTTTCCCTTGGACAATTTCAAATCACTCCTCACGACGATACACTGCTTATAATACTTCATCCTCCAATTGCCCACGTCTATATATGAAAATCAAAGATTTCGTCGCACTCATGCCCTTCTATCCCTCGCCTTTCTTCTCAATTTAGAATAGCCGCATTTTCTGCACTTTGTAGCCTTTATGGGGTTCCTCGCATTGCATCGCATACAGATCTTCATATCGAAGAGTCTCTTATCCGCCTCCGGAAATCTTACCATCTCAACCTCCTTATTCATTCTCCGTTTTATTTGCGGTATAAAATCTTTTTGCATGGATATTTTCGCATTCTTCCAATTCAAAGAAAAATAACAAATTAAAAAAAGATCGAAAAGATACATAATCATGGGTGGCTAAAACGATAAATATTTATATTCGGCAGGTAATTAAAAATTGTGGCTGGAGCAAAGAAAGAAGTTATTGATGCCTGCATAAAAGATATATGTGAAAAATTGGCTCTTGAAAAAGATAGAACTTTTTTTGTGAACACCAGCGCTAAAGTGATTGCTATCGATAATAGAATAAGAGAAGGTGATAAATGGAGTGTAGGTTTATTGACAGCTGGAGACATTGATCGCAAAGCTGATGATAAAACCAACATTAGAATAAACCTTTGGGGCACATTCTCTTTTATTGTGAACGATATTGAGAAAGATGATATTCTAATAATCAAAAAAGGACTGGCAAAGAACTATTCTTATAATGATAAAGTATATCCACAGATAAATTGTGATGAAAGGTATGGCTCAGAGATAACTATAAAATATAAAAAGGAAAGAATTCTTGTTGATGGATCCAACGTTGCATGGGTATCAAAAAAAGATGGGAAACCAAGCATAGATAATATAGAGATAATTAGAATTGAATTAAAGAGAAGGGGTTATGCACCTATAGCTATTGTTGATTCAAATCTGAGGCATATCATACCGGAGATCGATAAAGAAAGATTTGAAAAATGGGTTGAAGATGAAAAGGTGATTCAGGCACCTGCTCAAATAAAGGCTGATGATGCTTTGCTGAAATTTGCTGATGAAAGAGATGTAAAAATAGTGAGCAATGACACATTTAGGCAATACGTTGACATTTATCCTTGGCTTGAAGATAAGAAGAGGAGGGTGCCTTTTAATATAATAGGTTCAAATGTCATTCTTTACAATATTTGACGATAAAATCGTCAATCTCTGCCAGACCACCCATAATCAGGATACATTTTCCCATATTGCATGATTGTGAAGAGATTCCCTATTACCTCTGAGGTTCTATGATCACCTTGAGAGAATCGTCGGCGCCTGAAACTAGTTGGAAGCCGAGCCCCGCCTCCGCCAGACCTAACCTGTGGGTGATCATCTTGCGCACATCTATCCTATGATTGCGGATCAATTCTATCGCTATGGAGATGTCTTTTGGGCTACCTGCATAGGTGGTGGTGATCGTTATCCCTCTACTCCAGATGTCGTTTGGCTGGATCGGAATGGAAACGCCAGGCTCCGCTGGCGCGAATAGAAGAATGGTTCCTCCACGATCTACCGATTGTATTGCCTGGAGAACTGCTTTTGTTGCCCCTGTACATACAATCACGAGATCAGCACCTCTACCGTCGTTTACCTGACGCAAAAGCATTGGCACATCCTCTTCGGCATGCATTGCAAGATCAGCACCAAACCGTCGCGCAGCCTTCATTCGATAATCGGTGATGTCCGTCGCCACCACGCGACCTGCTCCCGTTGAACGAGCGAGTTGTATATGTAACAATCCTGCAACACCGCTTCCTATGACAAGCACGCTTTGACCGTGTTCTAAGTGCGCGATTCTCTGCCCGCGCACAACGCACGCCAGTGGCTCTATAAGGACGCCCTCATCAAAAGATACCTCGTCTGGTAGCACAAATACTCCACGATCTACGTTTATCTTCGGCACGCGGATATATTCGGCGAATCCGCCAGGATCAAAATTTGTATTGTGCAGGGTATCGCAGATCGTATGGTGGTCATTCAGACAGTAATGGCACGTATTACACGGAACGTGATGAGAGACGAAAACTCTGTCACCCTTTCTGTAACGCTTCACATCTTCTCCCACCGCGGCGATCTCGCCGGCGATCTCATGGCCAAGGACCAAAGGCGCCCTTTTGAGGCGGTACCACTCCATCACGTCACTACCGCAGATACCACTGGCGATCACACGCACCAACAACTCGTCAGGGCCAATCTTCGGCGTTGGCATCTCTTCCAATCGCACGTCTCGGTTGTTGTAATACATTGCAACACGCATATTTACGCTTCGCCTTCTTTAATCTCGTTGAATAACTCATTTGCCTCTTTTGGAATAGCATCTTCGTGAATGATAGAACGCAAAGCTCTTATCATCGCCACAGGGTGGTCATTCTGCCAGACGTTTCTTCCCAGATTCACACCGATCGCACCTTTCTGGATGCCATCATAGACGAACTCAAAGACCTCAAGTTCTGTCTCCGTTTTGGGGCCACCCGCCATAACCACCGGAACGGGACAGCCATCCACAACCTTCTCAAAGTCTTCGCACCAGTACGTCTTGACGATCTTTGCACCCAATTCGGCGGCGATGCGGCAACTTAAGGCAAGGTAGCGAGCATCTCTCTTCTTCAATTCTTTACCCACAGCCGTTACCGCCATCACCGGAATGCCATACGCTTCACCCTCATCAACGAGCTTTGATAAATTCAATAACGATTCTCGTTCATAATCACTTCCCACAAAGATGGATATCCCTACAGCGGAGACATTAAGTCGAATGGCCTCCTCCATAGAAGTGGTTATTCCCTCATTTGCCAGATCTTTTCCGATCACGCTTGTGCCACCAGAGACCCTTAAAATGATCGGTTTACTCTTTTCTGGATCGATCGATGATCGTAATACTCCTCGTGTAACAAATAAAGCATCACAGTAAGGAAGAAGCGGTTCAACAGTCTCACCAGGTTTCTCCAGTCTCCTTGTGGGACCCTGAAAATATCCATGGTCTATCGGCATGAATAGACAATGCCCATCAGACTTGATCACTTGTGCCAGACGATTTTTCATTCCCCAATCCATATAATCCCTCTTTTGGTCTTTTTAACTATTTTTTATGGGGGAATACAATATATAAATTTTCTGGTAAAAGGATCTTATAAAGTTTATTTGGTTTGAACAAATAATAATAGAAATTTGATAAGATAAGATATGGCAAAGATAAAATTAAAATAAAGATAAAATCAGATGAAGCGAAGATGAAACTTAAACCATGTATTAAAGGTTATAAAAAAGATATGCACCGTGCAGTCTCTCCAGAAAAGACATTAGCTCGCATAGAATCTAAAATACTCCTCGCGGGAATAACAGAGATTACAGAGATAACGAGCCTTGACCGTATCGGAATACCTGTATTTTCGAGCAAGCGAATAGGTGTGGAGAAGGGTGCAGTCTCGATATATAATGGAAAAGGGGCAACATCCATCGAGGCGAAGGTCTCTGTGATGATGGAAGGAATTGAACGATATTCTGCGGAGATTCACGATAGACCGACGATGATCGAGAGTTTTTCAAAATTATCAAAGATTGAGAACGCTCTTGATCCAAATGAACTGATCCTACCGAGGTCATGTATGAGCGTGGAAGATATTCAAATCCCATGGGTGGAGGGATATGACCTCATCGGAGAAGAGGAGATATTCGTGCCTGCAAATGCGGTATTTCATCCATTATCCAAAAAATACAACTCATTATTCCGCACGAACACGAACGGCCTGGCTTCAGGGAATGAGATTGAAGAGGCGATATTTCATGGGCTTGCAGAGGTTATCGAGCGGGATTCCTGGTCTTTAGTTGAGATGTTTCGAAATACTGGCCCAAATGTCTTAATAAATGATGGAATAGCACTCGACCTTCTGAATAAATTTTCGGATGCGGGCGTTTTGGTATATATAAGGGATATAACAAGCGATATCGGAATACCGACGTTTGCCGCTGTATCCGATGACGTCTTGTCGAAAGACCCCACGCTCCTCGTTATTGGGATGGGAACACATACCAATGTTA
>CABGHH010000091.1 GCA_902158745.1 Candidatus Methanolliviera sp. GoM_asphalt | reverse complement strand
GCGCCCTTGCAATGAGATCGTTGCTTATCTTCTTTGAAGAAAAGCACAGTTTATTTCAGAGCATGTAATTGTCAACTCCCAATAAGTTGACAACTCTATTCTAATCAAAACTTCGAAAAATAGCACGATCTATTCTTATTCCCGAATGCCGAAAAATATCGATAGCTTTTTATGTTACGATTCTAATTTGAAAGCCTCTACTTTAGAGATAGAACTTACCGCAAAAGGTGGAGAGATATCAGAACAGGATTATGAGGATAAAATAGAAGAGGCTCTAAGACAGCTTGGAATTGAATCTATTGAAGAGTAATTGGGATGCCTTCTATCTTTCTTCATAAATAGAAGTATGATAGAGATAGAAGTGGTGATTTAATGATTAAGATTACAGAAGAAGATTTTTCAATAGATGAAATTGTAGAAGCGGCAAAGAGGAGAGATATCGGCGCATTCGTCATATATTCGGGCGTTGTGCGGGGCGACAGAACCAAAGAGTTGGATATAGGACCTGCAGATGAGACGGCGGTAGAAAAATTGAACGAGATCAGAGAGGAAGCGGTTAAAAAGTTCGATATAAAATCTCTCGATGTTGTGCACCGCACTGAGAATTTATCCGTCGGCGAGAACATACTGCTCGTCGTATGCGGCGCAGCACATAGAAGAGATGCGTTTGATGCTTGCAAGTTCGTTATAGATGAAATAAAAAATAAAACTCCAATCCATATGGAAGAGATCCCAAGAAGATAGAGAATGTTGAGCGTAAAACTGATCCTTGTGTTGAAGTAAAGTTCTTCGCCTATCGGCTTAAAGAGAAAACCTCATCTGAAGACCAACGTTCTCATCCTATCCGCGGCTTTGGCTGCGGCATTCGAGATATCTGAGAGCCTTTTAATTATTCCAGATAGGTGCCATATCTCCATTACCTCCAATTCATCCTCGAGTTGAAAGAGCCTTCTTGCTGCATCCAGCTCGATCAAATCTATGACATGCTCAGCCTCTTCTATTGGCCGGATAAGTTCGATGATCTCTCTTCTTTCTCTCTTCCTAAAAGTAACTTTTGGCAGCCGAGAAAATTTTGCAACGACCACTCTGTACGCTTCCAGAAGGTCTAAAGTCTCGTCCATCATCTTTGAGAGGTACTCTTTTATCTCCTTTGGAACATTTCTGCTTTCCCTCATCGTCAGGAAGATTGCCGCATCCTCGGCAGCATCCGCTATGGTATCCTGAGGCTTGATGAAGGAGAGGAGATCTTGCCGATTAACCGGAAGCATGATGGATGAGGAGATCTTTGCCCTAATATCCTTTTTAATCAGATCAGATTGATGTTCAAGTCTGCTTACTTCCTCGGCATCTTCCCTTGCTCTCTCAAAATCTTCCTCCAAAAGGCATCAAGAACCTCTCTAAGCTTCTGGACGGCCTCGATACCTTTAGCTGCATGTTCATACAGCGGTTTGAACGGCGAATTTGCATAGACTCTCGGAACCCTCATTCTACTCCCTTTCTCTATCGATTTATAAGTTTTATCACTATTAAACATTTCTACTACACCCCCAGATAAACGAGCCCACCAGATAGACCGAACGCTATTATTAGAGGGATCGGGATCGTGATGAGCCAGGACATAACTATCTCTTTGACTACCCCCAGGTTCACCGCCGAGATTCCCTTCGACAAGCCGACTCCGATGATTGACCCCACCAGCGTATGCGTCGTTGAAACGGGCAATCCCAAGTAAGAGCAGAACAGTACCACACTGGCGGTGGATATATCAGCTGCAAACCCGCTGCTTGGGACCAAATCCGTTATCTTAGTTCCCACGGTTTCAATCACTTTATACCCCCATGTAGCGACACCTACCACAATTGCTACCCCTCCTAATGCTGTCAACGCCTGAAGAGGAATGTTAAAATTCGAAATTTCAACTGCTGCAGCCACCGGCCCGATCGCATTTGCGACGTCATTGCTGCCATGAGAGAAGGCAATGCAGCAAGAAGACGCGATCAGAAGATACCCAAATATTCTCTCCAATCTATCGATATCCTTTGACCTCTCTATCAAAAATTTACGAATGAGGAAGAGGAGAAGAAACGCCACCAAAGCTCCAGCCACTGGAGACAGAACCCAACTAGAAACGATCTTGGCCAAGACGCCCCACTCAATTTGGTTGAACTCTATGGCTTTTTTAAATACGGAGAATAGACCGAATCCGAGCATCGCCCCAACCACAGAGTGGGTCGTCGAGACGGGCAACTCAAAGTAAGTTGCAATCATAACCCATGATGCAGCCGCAAATATCGCAGAAAGAAGACCTAACAAGGCTAAATGGGGATCAATCATCTCAATTGGAATGATTCCCTTTGCAACGGTTTTTGTAACCCTAGATCCAAAGATTACAGCGCCAAGAAAATTCGCTATTCCGGCATAGAGGATCACACGTCGGAGAGGTAATACGCCACTTCCCACCACATCCGCCATCGAATTTGCGAGGTCGTTCGCTCCTATATTCCATGCCATATAGAATCCGACCAGTAATATAATGGCAATCAGGAACATTGGTTTTTCAAAAACTCTTTCTATATTTAAAAGTTTGTTTCTCTTGGATTTCCGGAGTAATCAATCTTCAATCCTTTTTTTTATTTATAAAGATGAGAAAATATAGATTGCAGAAAGATCGATTTGAGATCAGCAACTTATGCAAAGAGCGACCAGATCAAAGTTATAAACAGGGAAAGTAGGATTAAGAAGATACCAACAAGTAATGAGAGAAGCAACCAAAATTCACGAGAGGATGCTCCCGTCTCTCTCTCAAAACTTTCTCGATCCCGCGCATATCCAAAGATTGCAGAAATTATGGTCATTGCGACGAAGGCCGTGATCACTGCGACCGCCATCACTATCGGAATATCACTTATCATCTATCTTCTTCCACCTCTCAAATTTTCTACTTTTTTAACTTTTTTTCATCCCTTATTTAAGCTTTTGAGTTCAAACCTGTAAAAAACCTATTGGGAATAGCGTCATAAGACGTATCACCCCAATTACTGCGTATAGTTCCATCCACCTGATCTTCAATGGATTGGATACCAATGACTTATTAACGTTTGAGAGCCCGACTGTTAAGATGGCAACCAATGCCAGATAGGCCAAGCATATAATGTGAGATATGTCTAACAGAGGATTAAACTTAACTAATGGCATTAGCGACAAAAAACAACTTATAAAGACCAGAATAGTTACAACCGATCGAAGACGCCCCATCGTCTCCTTAGATGTCGTTGTGAATGTATTTGAAACGTGGTTTTCCGCGTCCAGTTTTCTATCGACTATGCCACCATTGATGAATACAGATAGGCTGGTGAACCCAAATAACGGTAGAATCGGGCCGATATACCCAACCATCATAAGCGGCGCTAATCCGAGTAAGAAATTTGATACCAGATCGAATACTCGCGTCCTCTTGAAGATACAGGAATAGAGCACCACCATCACGATCGAGACGATGAATATGATAAGTTGGAAGTATCCGATCATCGCCGCCATGAGACCTGCCATGGCGGTCAATGCCACACACATCTTCTTTAAGATCGTTACGCGATCTGGTCTATTATATGTAAACTTCCAGTATTTATCCGATTTAAAATCTAGATCTCGGTCTATTATATCGTTGAACATGAATGCCGCCATCAATATGAACCCCATGCTAAAAGCCGAGATCAAAATTGCCGGACCTCTTAATTCGCTCAATGTTATACCGGATAAGAGCGTTATTATAAATCCAGAGAGAAAGACCTCATGGTAGTGCTTCCAGATGGCAAAAGGTATCTCTATCCTCATATCACCCAACAATATTTTAAATGATCGATCCCAATTCTTCTAAAATCCCCTCAAGTAAACCCATCACACCCCCACCTACTCTCCCAATGCCCACATTGGTGGAAGCACTCTTTGAGATCGTGCCGGTTGCTATCATGAGCACCGCTATGAGTTCATCTATCATAGCCCTTCCAGCCATCTGTCCAACCGACCTTCCTCCCCCATAGGCGTCTGGATGGTCGTCATAAAATATGGCACTCCATAGAGCATCATTATACATCTTCATTATATATCGTTTAGTGTTTGGAGAATTTTTGTGATATACTCTTGCATTTGGGTTATAGACTATCTTACCTCTTTTTTTTGCTATACGGCACATCAGATCCATATCCTCATATAGAATATAATCCGTGTTAAATCCCCCAATTCGATCCACCGTCTCTTTATTCAAGAGTACGTTACGGGTTTGGTAAGCAAAATCTACCTCAACCCCATCGACTTTGACAAATGCTGGATTGTGTTCTTTAACATCCGCCTGCACACCTTCTCCAAAGACTCCAGTCAGCCCTCCCACAACATCTACCTTGTCTTCTATTTCAGCAGAATTAGATAGTATAGAACTTTCCAGTTCTTTCAGCCAGTTAACATCTGCGATGCAGTCTGAATCGGTCATGGCTACATATTCACCGTTCGCCAGATTCATGATCATATTTCTCCCCGTTGCGATATTTCCCTCCTTCTGAGTTATCATTATTGGCAGACCGCTTGATCTGTAAAGATTTACCCTTTCATCAAGTAGTTCTTTCGTTCCGTCGGTGGAGAAGGCATCTACGAGGATGATTTCGTCTGGCATTCTCGATTGATGCATTATGCTGTCCAGCGTTTCTACAACCCAATTGTCGTTTTTTACAGTAATGCCAACCGATATCTTCAATTTTTCACACACCAACGTTGATCCATCCTTTCAAATATTTAATAATAACGATATACCGGGGACTGTCAATTTGTTGGAATATAGCTTTTGAGGGCAGATAATAGGGATTTTACCATGATGGATTATCTGCCTTCATTGTACTCGATATTTTCGGTTCTTTTTTAGGTATTATACTAATCCAAAGAACCATTTTTGATTTAAAGGGAGAATAGCCAAGATTTTTTGATCGTATTTTTCTTCAAACACCCAAATAAACTTTACAATCTCAAAGATTATAAAAATTTTATAGATGTAGTAATATTATCATCTATGAATAAAAGGAGATTCTCGATTATTCTCATCTCCGCTCTCATTCTCATATTAACGATTCAGACGGCTGGATCAACAGCATGCAATCTTTTATCTCCTTTTGGTTGTTGTATTGACCTCGGAGACATCGTTGGATGCTGTGATATCGTCTCGATATTAAATTGCTTCAATTTTTTTAATTTGGTCAATATTTTAGGAATATTCTTCAACGGATGTAGCTGTCTCAACTACTCGGTAGAATGCGGATGGAACTTCGCCTCATACTTTTATTGGCCATGCACGGTCGTAAATTGTGGGAATATTATTAGAGGATTTCTATTAACCTTCTATTTTAACGTAATTCAACCATAGACATCGGCACCACACACTTCAAATGAGTTTATTCTCTTCTTTTTGACTCTAATTCAAGTTTTATCCTTCTTATTTTTAATTTTCAAGATGGCTACCGCTACACGATACCCTGTTTCCTGAGTGTACGTAATTGATACAGGTTATAGCTAAAAGCGGTAAATACCATCTTGACACGAACTCGAACTACTGTGGTCACCATAACACAGCCAGATTTGAATACATTCTTGATCACCGCATAGGGTCTTTCACCCAGCGATCTTTTCTTACTGATTCTTTTATTCCTAAGCCGATCCTTGATGCCTATTGGATGATTCCTCACACCTCTTTGCATGGTTGCGTCAAATCCATTGGGATTGGTTCCAAAATATCCTCTATCCCGATATACTACCTCACCTTTACGCGAGAGATCAACCTGATCATCATGCAACGAGGCGGTAGTGGTTTCGATTCTCCTGATAAGCTGATGGTCTACGTCTTCTATCGTGTGCAATTTATAGCCAAAATAGGATTTGTTTCCCTTTTTAGTCCATGTACCATCTCTACTCCTTCTAGTTTTTGCTTCATCTCCACGGGGTATATCGACATTAGCGTGACCCGGATCTGCATGAATGAATGTAGCGTCTTGAATCATTCCTCTCTTTATCTTTAACCCAAGATCATCTATTTGTCTCTGCAGCTCTTTCCATATTTTTTCGTCTTTACCTGTTTCTGAAAGTCGTTCTCTGAATGACCAGATCGTTGAACGATCCGGTATCTTACCTGGAAAACCAAGAAATTTTCTAAAAGATATTCTGTCCATAGCCTGTTTCTCAATCTCTGGATCTGATAGTCCATTCCATTGTTGGAGCACGAGCATCTTTAGCATGACTATCTCGTCTATGTTTGGCCTTCCGCCTCTTTCTGTCCTGTTGGTATAGAGTTCTCCTATAATTGGACGAAATGTACCCCAGTCAATGAGAGAATCAATCTCTGCAAGATTATCTCCAAGTTCTTCAAGTTGTTTATACTCCTCTTTTAGAACAAAATCGGTTAGAGATCTCATAATTGTAAATTGATGCTGATTGCTTAAAGATTTAACGGTTTACTATGCAAAGGTGATGAGGTTTTTCGAAATTCTCCTAAGTTATATGAAATGCCAGAGCCCGCCTAGGTGAGAATTATGAAAGTTAAAGAAATTACATGCAAATCATTTGTTAATCGGATGCAAGACGGTTTTTTCGCCATGAGATACCTTCCGTATAGGTTCACTGGAAATATATACAGAGGTTGCAC
>CABGHH010000090.1 GCA_902158745.1 Candidatus Methanolliviera sp. GoM_asphalt | reverse complement strand
TTCACAGACTTGGTTTGGTGGTCAAGCATTATTGAAAAATCTGCACAATTTTGGATATTCGGGTGGGATATATCTGGCCAATCCATCTTACGATGAGGTTCAGGGCGTAAAAGTTTATCCGAGCATTAAAGATATTCCAGAAAGCATCGATTTGGTGATCATAATTACGCCTGCTCGCACAGTTCTCTCGATCGTAAAAGATTGTGTAAAAAAAGGTGTAAAATGTGTGATTATCGGAGCGGATGGTTTCGCAGAGAGGGATGAGGAAGGGAAAAAGTTACAAAATGAGATTACTGAGATCGCAAGGCACACGAGAATTCGGATTATTGGGCCAAATACTGTTGGCACCGTAAATACCGCGACTGGTCTTGTGACGGCCATTTATCTCATTGGCTATGATAAGATTAAAAAAGGAGGTATCGCTTTTGTCGCACAAACAGGCATAATTGGCCCTCAGGCAATGCCTTATGATGATTGGGGATATGGGATCAGTAAGATCTGCGACTTAGGCAATAAATGCGACGTCGACGAAAGCGATCTCTTGGAATATCTCGCAGATGATTCGGAGACGAAGGTAATCGCGATGCACCTCGAATGTATAACGAGTGGACACAGATTTTTGGATGTAGCAAAAAGAGTCGCTCAAAAGAAGCCAATCCTGATTCTCAAACCCGGAAGAACCAAAGAGAGCGCAAAGGCACTCATGTCGCACACAGGTTCTCTGGCAGGGGACCAAAAAATTTACGAATCAGCGTTCAAGCAGGTGGGCGTAATACAGGTCAATTCTTTCAAAGAACTATTGGAAATTCCAACGGCGTTCTTGTGCCAACCGCTTCCGAGGGGAAACCGATTGAGCATAATCACGTTTACGGGAGGGGCGGGCATAATGGCGATGGATATCGCAGCTGAATCCGGGTTAACCCTTGCCAAGCTTTCTACGGAGACGAATGAAAAATTATTTAATATTCATCCCACGCTCGTGGGAAATCCCTCGGATTTGGGTCCACTGTATGCTATGAATGGTGAATCCCCTTATGGAGCAGTGATCGAGGCGATGCTGAACGATGAAAATGTCGACTGCATTTTCTGTGTTATCGTTGGAGGACTTTTGTCTGCGGATTTCTATATTCAAACATTGAACGAGATTAAAAAACCCAAAGACAGGCCGATGACTTTCTGGGTGTACGGTCCGAGTTCAGAAAGCAACGATCAAGTCTGTCTCGAACTTAGAAATAATGGATATCCAGTTTATTTAGATATAGAAACCGCTGTCAAGGCATTAGGCGCAATGTACCGATATAAAACGATCAAAAACTGGAGAAGAACAATTTGACTTTTTTATTTAGCCAATATTTAAGTTGTTTCAGCTAAATTATTTAAGCGGCACGAACGGATTAATTTTCCACAGATTCTTTCGCATATACAAAGACGTTTTAGTAATTAGAAGTTAAAAGTTAATGGAGGAACGCAGAGATGAAATTTATACCACGAAAAGTCGATAAAAAACAGGATAAAGAATAAAATGAAAAAAATGGAGGGGAGGAAATTTTAATGGGAGAAAAAGATCGAATATACAAATCTTTGGTCGATATTATTGGAAAAGATTTTGTCTCAAATCGCCAAGAAGAACTCTACATATATTCTCGAGATCCCGGTGCATCGAAGTCGAGAAGCGTGGATTATGTTGTGATGCCGAAGACGGTGAAAGAAGTACAAAGAATCGTTAAACTGGCGAACGAGGAGAAGATTCCAATAACCCCGATGGGTGGTGGATTTACGTTATCTGCTTTGGTCGTACCCGTCCACGGCGGAATCGTACTAGACATGAAGAGGATGGACAAGATCATTGAAGTGAACGAGAAGAGCAGATACGCGTTGATCGAGGCGGGAGTATCTGAGGGTGCATTACTTGTTTATCTTGAGAAAAATTATCCAGATCTTCAACATTCGGTGCCGGAAGCACCTCCAACCGTTACCGTTGTTGGGAATGCTCTAATCCATGGACATGGTCATATTTCGCCAAGATATGGGATTAACTCTGAGATGGTCAACGGGATGGAAGTAGTCTTACCCACCGGTGAGATATGCAAGATAGGTTCTTCTTCTCTCAGCCCATATTGGTTTACGAGGGGGCCACTTCCAGATTTACCTGGTCTATTTCTTGGATGGTTTGGAACGACAGGCATCGTCACAAAACTCTCGATTAAACTCTTCCCTAAAGCAAAATATAGAGATGCACTAGCATTTTCGACAGACAACATAGATTTAATCTCAAATGTCATATTTAAAGTCACTCAAATTGATCTGGCAGAAGATTTTTTTCTTATCGCACAAGAGAAGCCGGATTGGATGAATCATGTATTTTTCATAATAATTGTATCTGGGGAGTTTGAAGAGGAGTTAGAGCTTAAAAAAGAATTGTATAAAAAGATATTTCAGAAATATAAAGGTGGAAAAGAAATTAAACTCGTGGAAGAGATACATCCCGCGCTCAGAAAAAGATTTTTAGATGTTCCTCCATTTGCCGCAGTTGCCGCAGATTTTAGAAAAGGCGGAGGTTTTGAATATACCGGTGCTATATTACCCATAGATAAAGTTCCAGAAGCATGGAGAAGAGGTATAGAAATTGCACACAATTATGGGATGACCTATTCGTATGTGCATCAAATCCTCGGTGGCCACAGTATCATGTTCGGTTTTAATTATTCTTTTAATCGTGCAGATGAAGAGGATGCTGAAAGAGTAAGAAGCGCAATAGACGATTCAAATAAAGTAACTTTAGATTTGGGCGGTATGGTTTGGAAAGCTGAACTTGGGGGGCAAAAACTAATGTTAGAAAAGATGGATCCGAATACGCTCGATCTGATAAAAAGGATTAAAAAATTATTGGATCCGAATGGTATCATGAATCCAGGAAACTGGGGTGATTAAAACGGCACTCGAGGATTATAAGGATATGATACATAGATGCTTTAGATGTGGATACTGTAAATTCACGAGTGATTATTCCGGTTTCAACTGCCCCCCTTATACGAAATTTCGCTTGGAGACGTACTCGCCAGGCGGAAGGATGTGGCTGATATATGCCTCTCTGGTAAAGAAAGAGATCGAATGGACAGATTCTTTGTCCAATATCCTGTACACATGCACGATGTGCAAAAATTGCGTTGAAAAGTGCCGATTTAAGTTCAGTGAAGATCTCGTAAACATCATACGTGCCGCGAGAGAAGAAATAGTGGAAAGAGCTTTAGCTCCGCCTAAGGTCAGGGATTTCTTGGAGAACGTCGATAGACAAGGTAATCCATACGGAGAACCGAGAGAGAAGAGGAGCGATTGGTCCAAGGATACAGAGATAAAACGATATGAAAGAGGAGATGAATTCCTCTACCACGTTGGGTGCGTTGGATCATATGATACGAGAAGTCAAGATGCGGCAAGAGCATTGGGAGATATATTATTAAAATCCGGTCTATCTTTCGGAATTTTAGGGAATAAAGAGGAATGTGACGGAAACGAGGTTAATATGCTCGGAGAGGCGGGCTTATTCGATCTGTTGATCGAGAAAAATATTCAAAAGTTCAAAGATTTAGGAGTGAAGAAGATCGTCACGCTCTCTCCTCACGCGTACAATGCTTTTAAAAACGATTATCCCAAGGATTTTGAAGTGATGCATTACACGCAACTCCTTCGAGATATGATTAAAGATGGAAGACTGGATCTTTCAAAAAGGAAGGAAAATGGATTTGACGCCACAATCACGTACCATGACCCATGCTTTCTTGGAAGGTATAACGGTGAATACGATGCGCCCAGAGAGATATTGAATTCTATTCCGGGAGTTGAACTAATAGAGATGGAGAGAAACAGAGAGAACGCGTTCTGTTGCGGAGGGGGAGGGGGTAATTTCTACACGGACTTCATGGGCAGTGAAGAAGATAGTCCGGCAAGAATCAGAGTCAGAGAGGCTTATGATACGGGCGCAGAGATCTTGGTGGTTGCATGCCCGGTATGCTTAACGATGCTCAACGACGCGGTGAAAATGGAGAGATTAGAAGAAAAATTAAAAGTTAAAGATTTATCTGAGATTGTAAGAGAGATTTGTAATCTGTAAAAGATGCCACCTACGGCGAATATAAGTTTTCCCTTTATTACTGCCATAAAAAATATGCTCGAACGACAAAACCACCTATCATTCTGGGTAGTAGATCATCCCTTATTTATATGCGCCTCCACCCCTTTCGCTTTTGCACCCTTCAGATTTCACATCTTACAACCTATTTGCCACCCATCATGGATCGCCTCTAATATTTTTCTTGGTTCAACAGAATCTCCAATTACATGTAGTTTTGGAATTTTGTCCTTTAAAACCTTTGATAATTTTTTGTTAGCTTCCATTCCCACTGCAAGCACTATGGTATTTGCCTCAAGCATCTCTTTTTTACCTTTTCTCTCAATGACTGCACCAGCATCCGTTATTTCAAGGAGCTTTGCCTCCGTTATTATCTCTATCTTTGGATTATCCCTAATTCTCTTCACGGTGACCCATCTCGTTGTTGGCCCAATATCAGGAGCTATTCGCTTTAACATCTCAACAATTGTCACGCTTTTGCACCTCTCCGCAAGGAACTCAGAAGTCTCACAGCCAATCATTCCACCACCAACAACTACCACTTTTTCACCGACTTCTACTTTATCAGCCAGTACATCCACAGCAGTAACCACGTTATCACGATCAACGCCGGGTACTTCTGGAATAATAGGCAATGCACCAGCGGCAATGATTACTTCATCGAAATTTGCATTTAACACAACTTCAGGAGTAACTTCCTTATTTAATTCTACATTAACCCCCAGTTCTTGCATTTGATAAGTTAAATAATTTGTTATATTAGTAATCTCTTCTTTATGCGGAGGCACCGCCGCCAAAATCAGATTTCCTCCAAGTTTATCTTTTTTCTCAAAAAGGGTTACTTCATGCCCTCTTATTGCGGAGATTCGCGCAGCCTCCATCCCTGCAGGACCACCACCAACAACAAGGACATTTTTGGGCTTTTCTGCAGGATTGACTCTCTTTTCCCATTCTCTCCCAAGCTCGGCGTTTACCGAACATGTAATTGGAATAGATTTACCTGTAGTCATACCCACCATTATATTATCGAAGCAACGACAACATGCAATGCACATCCTGATTTCCTTGAATTTCCCTTCTGCGGCTTTTCTGGCGAGGTGCGGATCTGCCAGATGTGCTCTGCCCATAGCTACAAGATCTGCTTTTCCTTCGTTTATGATCTTGTCAGCTAATTTCAAATCATTAATTCTCCCTACCGCTATTACTGGAATATCTATAACCTCTTTCATCGCTTCTGCTAAATGTACGAATGCACCACGTTCAACAGCCATAGGTAGCATTGCCACAGGAGATTCATGCCAGCCAGCCCACGCGTGGAACATGCTTGCGCCAGCTTCCTCTATCTTCTTGGCAAATATCTTTGAGTCCTCTATCGTAGATCCGCCTGGCAAATATTCCGCAACGCTATGCTTAAAGGATATAGGAAAACTATTACCCACTCTTTTTCTTATACTATGAATGACCTCCACCGCGAAAGTCGATCTCTCCTCAACCATATCCCCACCAAATCTGTCTTTTCTCTTGTTAGTTAGTGGCGAGAAAAACTGACTGAATAAATATCCTGTGCAGCCCATTAGTTCTATCGCATCAAATCCTGCATCTTTTGCTCTTCTGGCCGCATCTCCAATTTTTTCTATTATCTCCTCGACTTCTTCCGTAGCAAGCTCTCTTGGTATCTCTTTTGTATATCTCGATGGAATGGGAGATGGAGCCACTGGTTGTACTCCTGTAAATTGTGAGCGTGCATATCTACCGGCGTGAACCAATTGCAAGGATGCTTTAGCACCATTTTCATGGATTGTTTTTGCTAACTTGCTCATGCTGAAAACATATTTGTCATCATCCGCGCGTAACATGCGTGGTCCAGCTGCACCTGTGGAATCAACACAAGCCGCTTCGGTAGTTATCAAACCTGTACCTCCTTTTGCTCTTTCGGAAAAGTAATTAATCATTTTATCGTTTACTGTTCCGTCCTCTGACGCAAATCCTGTACCCATCGGCGCCATCACTATTCTATTCTTAAGATCCATATCGCCTATCCTTATCGCCTCGAATAAGTTTTTTAGTTCTTTCATTTTGTGGTCACTCCATTGGCTGTAGTGGAGCATTGTGTCTTGATCACTCATCTACATACAAATTCTTTTCGCCTTATTAACTTAAAACTTTTCCTAATACTGCTGTGTTGAATAAACCGTAGGTTTTTTATACATACTAACATTTAGCCAATGGGGGATGGGAGAAATGGCAAAAAGAAAGAGTAAAGAGAAGAGAAATTGGAGTGAGTATAACGAAGAGCTTGTCGTAAAGGAAGAATTCTATCTTGATCTTGGATTTGTAAACAATTGGAATGATGAACTTTTTGAGATGAACAGGAGTAAGAAAGGAGGGCAATACAGATTTCCAGATTCATTCATAAGCTTAAGAAGCTGTTTGGAAGCAATGGATCGATTATCGTGGTCTTTGAAGGTATAGCAAGATCTCTCGCAAAGATGGGTTTCATCCCTGAGTATAACGACTACACAACGATCTGGCACAGGGTTCACGATATGGT
>CABGHH010000089.1 GCA_902158745.1 Candidatus Methanolliviera sp. GoM_asphalt | reverse complement strand
TGGAGTTCATCCCACTCCACCACCCTAACATTTTTCCTCGTCTCAGATTGTTCTCTTTTTATTCCTGTGATCCAGGCATCAAGCCCACTTAAAGCTTCTTTCAACGGTTCCACCTTTCTTATGCCACAACATAGATTGGGATCTCTCTCCCAGAGGTTCTTTCCATAAATTTTCTCCTGCTCTTCCAGGCTAATTTCGGATTTATAAGATGCGGGTTTGATACCGTATCTCTTCTTTATCCTCTCGATTACATCGTATGTCTCCTTGAATAGAAGATCCGTGTCTATGTAAAAGATCCTCGTATCTGGATCTATCTTGGAGATCATATCGACTATGGCGACATCTTCTAATCCAAAACTGCACGCCAATGCTATCTTTGGTTTAAAATAATCTATCGCCCATCTAAGTACTTCTTGTGGCTCTTTACTCTCAAAACTTTCGGAAATTTTCTCAATCTCTTCAATCTTCATTACGATCACTCATATAGTATCTCTTCAATATCTCGGCGACCTCGCCCCTCATCACTGAATCTGGTATATCTTCTCCTTTTTTTAATCTTTCCCTTATCTCAGTTCCGCTGAATATGAGATGCATGGAAGCGTCGTGGGGACAAATTTTTTCAGTGGCCATTCCCCCACACGCCCTGCAATAGAAGGCGTTACTGAAAAAGATAGGCGTGACTCCCAGTTCTTCAGATCCAAATTCGTCAAATATCTGTTGTGCTTCATAGGGACCATAAAAATTACCGACCCCCGCGTGATCTCTGCCGACTATAAAATGTGTGCACCCATAATTTTTTCTGACGATCGCATGAAATATCGCCTCTCTTGGACCGGCATATCTCATCGGTGCCGGTAAGATGCAGAGAAGCACCCTATCTCTATTATAATATTTGTTTATAGCAACCTCATAGGTCTTTAGCATTACGTCCGCTGCCACGTCTCCTCTCTTCCTCTCTCCTACAAGGGGTTGGATGAATAGACCATCGACCGTCTCGAGGGCACATTTTTGTACGTATTCGTGCGCCCTGTGTATCGGATTCCTCGTTTGAAAACCGACGATCCTCCTCCATCCTTTATCCGAGATAACCTTCCTCGTCTCTGAGGGCATCAAAAAATATTTTGAATACACTTTATGAGAAGGACAGGATAAAAGTTCTATCTTTCCGCCCAGAAGCTTTTCCTTCCTTGAATATGTATATTCAACTCCTGGATGACTGGTATCCTTTGTTCCATAGACCATTGATGCCTCTTTCTCTTTATCCCACCCGTATAGCTCCTCTATACGCATGATACCCATGATATTCCGCTCATTTTCAAGTGCAATCTCCTCTCCTTCTCTCAGATCGTCTTCATCCGTCGCCAACGTTATAGGTAACGTCCATGGAAGCCCGCTTTCCAGTTTCTTTTCATATAAAACGCTTTTATAGTCCCCATAAATCATAAATCCTTCTAATGGGCTATACGCTCCATATCCCATCAGCTCCAGATCTGAGCTCTCCCTTGCATCCAATTCTACGCTCTTCATCTCTTTTGCTTCTTCTAATCTTCTCTCTAACTTTTCTTTACCGATACGTCTATCCACCAGTCTTCCCCCGTGGGGTTTTATCATTTTTTTACCTCCCTCTTTTCTTTCAGATGAAAAATTTGTAGAGTATAAAGATCGCCGAGAATGATACCGCCAAAGAAACTATCGGTGAGATAACCCAAAAGATCAGCATCTCTTTAATAATTTTATTGCTCATGGGAACTGACATCTCCGGTTTGGCGTATCTCACCCCTACGATACTCAGTGTAAATATCTGGGCAACAGGCATCGGTATCCCCAATATACTAGCCACGAAAATTATTATTCCGGCGATCAAAGAGATGATGAGAGCATCGTATGAATTGAGACGAATTATATTCGATCCAACATTACCCATGACCCGTCCTCCAAAGAGTAGAGCACCAATGGCCATAGGGATCGCACCTACCAATAAACTCCCCCGCAGGGTTAAGCTGTCAGTATTTAATATCGGACCAATTGAATTTGCCACATTATTTGCTCCTATAGAAAACGCTACAAAACATCCCACCAAAATAAGAAGGATCCTCGTCACCGACGATTCTTTCAAATTTTTGTCACCCGCTCCTTTGGATATAAAATAGGATAAGATAAAGGCAAGCAGTGAGAGAACTATCCATGAAAAGACGATAAAAAACAGATTCGACGAAAAAGAGGCACAGAGATATAGGCAGGCGCCCACGATTGCTCCAACCGTGACCTCGCTGGTCGATAGAGAGGTATCTTAAAGATGTTTGCCATCAACACGCAAAAAAGAGCCGATACAAGTATGACATAAGCTACCGTGACGTCTCCAGGAATAAGACATACTCCCCCCGCTATCGTCTCAACGACGTTCTCGCTCGCGGTCATTGCACCCAAAAATAAGGATATAGAGAGTAAAAATAAAATTTTTACCTTGCTCATTGCTCTACTGCCGAAAGAAGCCGCCATCGCATAGGAAGCATTTGCGCCAATTAAGATAGAATAAAATACGGAAGTTACGATCAATACCAGATGCCATAGATCTACCATGCTCACCCACCACCTCTTTTTTTTGCAACCTTCAACGCCGATCTTTTACGATCATTATGCCATATATTCTGCCAATTCCTGCTCGGTATGTCTCGCGCAAAAATCCTTGAAACTTTCTCCTTTATCTCTATTTTTACTATAGATACCTAATAATCTCTCTATTTTTATCTTTGCAACGTTGATGGGAACTCTACGTTCTATCATCCGCCCAAACATGGCTCCTTTGCCTAATCTTCCCCCCAACATGATATTGAACGCTTCCGTATTCTCTCCATCTACCTTACACAGACAACCTTCCAATCCGATGTCCGCGATGAGGTTCCCGGCGCATCCGTGGGGGCAACCCGCCACATGAATCCCTATGTTTTCCGAGTTTTCCAAGATGAGATTTTGTCCGAGAGTCTTTACAATATCGCTCCCCCACCTCTTTGTACCGACCAAACCATACTTGCAGAACTCCTCTCCAATACAACAGACGAGACCCCTTTCCACGGGTGAGGGTTTCTTTGATAACCCCAGTTTATCTATTCCGTCGTCGAGTTTGGATAAATTTTCTTTCAGAACGTTCAGAATCACAATATTTTGCATTGCAGTAGTTCGCATAAGTCCATCCCCATAATCATCTGCCAATTTGGCCAAACCGACCATCTGTTCGGCGGTAATTCTGCCACATGGAATGGAGATACCGTTATAGTAATAACCGGCCTGTTTCTGCTCGAAAGTTCCCACATGATCCGTAAATTCTCCTCTTACATGGTCAGTTTCTATCCTGATGAACTCTCTTTTGATTTTGCTCTCAAGTGCACTCCTGATTTTATCCTCCCCCCAATCGTCGATCAAAAATTTCAATCTAGCTCGATTTCTTCGAGATCTATTGCCGTGGTCTCTAAATATCTCTAAAACTGCCGCGCAAACCTCTATAACATCTTCAGGCTTTATGAAAACACCTAAGCTTCTCGCGAAGCGTGGAACCAGAGAGAGACCTCCACCAACCGTAAGATCAAAACCCACCTCTTCTTCTCTTCCTATCTTTCTCTTTACAGCGACGAATCCGACGTCGTTCACCTCTGTTTTTGCACAATCGAGCCTGCATCCTGAAATAGCGATCTTGAACTTTCTCGGCAGGTTGGAATACTCTTCATTCCTCAAAAGATACCGCGACATCTCGCTTACAAGATTCGAGGTGTCGTACATTTCGTATCTATCAAAACCTGCCACCGGACAAGTGATTATATTTGCTATCGTATCCCCTGACGTCCCCTTCGTGGTGAGTCCAACCGCACTAAGTTCATCGATCATCTTCGGGATCTCTTCTATCTTCAGCCAATGTAATTGAATATTCTGCCTGGTGGTGATGTCGGCAAATCCTCTGGCATAGCTTTTGGAGAGTTCTCCTATGGTCTCCAGTTGCCTTGAGTTTAATTCTCCTCCGGGAACTCTAATTCTAAGCATGAAATACTTTCCAGTCCGCGATTCATGGATGACGCCGTACCACTTGAATCGCTCAAAATCTTCTTCTTTGATCGAATCGAAACCCTCCACGGAAGATCTTTTTATATCCTGTAAAGAGTCAAAACCGTCTCTCCTACTCTTTATCTCCTCTATATCTGTCATTTTTATCCCACTCAATTTTTGCCAAACCAAAAGACAAGTCGAGAATATGAGTTCCTCGTCCGATCTTTGCCGTATAAGACTTCCTCCCCTAATCTTACTGGATACTCTCATTTAAATATTTTTGTTCAACTCCAAAACAGTTAGGTCTCCAAAGAGGAGAAGATGGAAAGATAAAATATATATAAGGCAACCGCCTCTAACCAGATATCATGACCGAGCAGAGATTCTCCGGAAAAATTAGTGAAAAATATTCTCTGTATGGGATGGGTTCCCCGCATCACGACGAATTTGAGGAGAAGATAGCAGAGATCGTCGGAGAGTTCTCGAAGAAGATCACTGATGAAAAAATTAGATTGATTGAGCTTGGTTGTGGCGATGGTTCTACCACCATTCGCCTGGTGAACGCAGATCAAAGAATCGCCGTCGATACCATCGATAACGAACCCTCCATGATAGAACAGGCCAAAAATAATTTAAAAGAATTTATAGAGAAAGGAAAGGTCAAAATAATTTACGCCGATGTCGTGGAATACTTACAAAAGTTGGAGAACTCGAGTGTCGATATAATAGCATCAGGTCTTGTGATTCACAACTTGACCGGGGTGCAAAGGACGGAACTGATGAATGAGGTTTCAAGGGTTCTTAAATCTGGAGGACTCTTCGTGAACGGAGATAAGATTGCCCAATCAGATTATGAAAAGCATCAAGAGGATCTATGGAATCAGATTCAGGCCTATGATCTGTATTTAAAGCACGGTTTGCCTGAATTAAGAAAAGGATGGATCCTCCACTGCATTGAAGATGAGAAAGAAGATAGAATAATGTATGACGATGTTGAGGTCGAGAGATTAAAAGATCTCGGGTTCAAGGACGTTAAAATCATCTTCAGGCACTGGATGGATGCTATAATATTTGGGATCAAGAGATAGCCCCATCCGCAATCTCCCCTTAAAAATATCTCCGCATCCGCCAACGATTCAATTCTCCCCTCTATAAACCTTGGACGGATCAAATACCTTCTCACTCACGATATCCCCATTCATCCTCCGGTAAAAACAGGATCTATATCCCTTGTGACAAGCCCCCCCAATCTGTTTGACCTTCAATAGAATAGTATCTCCGTCGCAATCTACTCTTATCTCTCTGACGGACTGAAAGTTTCCGCTCTCCTCTCCTTTTAGCCACAACTTACCCCTGCTTCTGCTCCAATAGTGAGCTTTGCCCGTATCCAACGTTCTTTTAAGTGCCTCCTCATTCATATAAGCCATCATCAGAACTTCTTCATTCTCTACGTCCTGAACGATCACAGGTATGAGTCCGTCAGAGAATTTTAAATCGACATCTTTCATGCTTTCATCCTCATATCTGATAGATAAAAAAAGTTTCCTACAGAAAAAAGACAAGTCTGTTCAGACAGTAGATTAATTGCCACCTGGCAAAACCGCTATAATTTCTTAATTTACTGCCTATCACGTCCAAACCATTTTTTTTACGTCATCGACCATTCCAAAAGAACCGTCTTCAATCATCTCTACACCACATAAACATCCCCATAATTTTTGGAGATTTCATTGAAGTCTTCTCTATAATGTTTCAGTGCATTGGGAAGGTGACTCAGTATATCTCCCGCTGTTATTCCATCCTCTCCTTTCTCCTGCACAGCCAAATCTCCGGATAATCCGTGTGATAAGACACCTATCCTTGTGGCATTTAAAATTCTCCGAATTTTAAGTTTGTAAATCGAAGATTTACAATCATCCTTAATAGGTAATCCGAGGCCTAACATGGCGGCTATTGTGCCCGTCAATATATCTCCGCTTCCTGCCGTGGCCATACCTGGATTCCCACTCATGTTGATAAAAACTGACTCATCCGGATACCCTATGAGAGAATGAGCTCCCTTTAAGACAATGATTGCTTTTAATTCCTTTGCAGTTTTTTGTAAGACTCTTATTTTGTCTCTATTTATCTGATCCACATCCATACCTGTTATCCTAGACATCTCGCCGATATGGGGTGTTAAGATCGTCGTTTCTTCTCTCTTCTTTACTATATCCAGATCTTTCGCGATGGCGGTGATCCCATCGCCGTCTATCAGCAGAGGTTTCTTGATCATATCTGCTAGTTCCCTCACCAATCTTTGGGTCTCTTCATTTAGAGAGACACCGGGACCCATAACGACCATCTCTGCTCTCTCCGAAAGTTCTAAAATTTCATCCTTACTTTCCCCTGATAAACTTCCGAAACTCGTCTCTCTTTGAGGAAGAAAGACGATCTCACCTCCTTTTACTGCCAAAAACGAAGAGATGGACTTTGGTGTGGCGAGGTAAGAGACCCCCCCACCTGCCTTTAGAAAGGATAGTGCGGCAAAATATGGCGCACCCAGATAATTTGAGGAGCCTGCTATGAAGAGAACCTTACCGTAATCACCTTTATGTGTATCTCTTTCCCTCTCTGGAAGCTCCAACGGATGATTTATCTCAACTTTGATCTCCTCTGTATCATAAAGCGATGGAGGGAAGGATATGTGCGAGAGATAAAGCTTTCCGCACCTCTCATATCCCGGGTAGAGCATATTTC
>CABGHH010000088.1 GCA_902158745.1 Candidatus Methanolliviera sp. GoM_asphalt | reverse complement strand
TAACATCCCTTAAATGGCGTTTCCGATATTTATAAATTTCTGTCAGTTCCAGATTGAAGACCATCCCAACCGAATGAGAATCTTATGAAAGCCGACATGAAAACCCTATCCAGTCATATAAGAATGTCAAGTGGCCTCTTCATATTTTATTCCCTTTTATATTGTATCTCTCATTTAACCTATCTAAGACGTTTTCAACGATCTCTTTGGACATTCCAATGTAATTTTTGGGATCTAATATCTCATCGATCTCTCCTTCTTTGAAATATTTTTTTACCGTATCGTCTCGCAAGAGAAGATCTTTTGGTTTTTCTCTGGTTCTATAAACTTCCATCGCCACAGTTCTCAATATCTCATGCGCTTTCTGCCTTCCGATGCCTCTCTTTGCAAGTTCTATCATCATCGCTTCGGAGAGATTTAAACCATCCAACAGATACAAGTTTTCCTCTATCTTTTTATCGTCGAATTCGATGCCTTTCAGTATCTTTGTCGTCAATTTTATTATATGATCTGTGAGGATGGACGCCTCCGGCAAAATTACTCTTTCACAGGAAGAATTCGTCAAATCCCTCTCATCCCATAGCGTATTATTCATAAGGGCAGGTTCTATGTATGATCTTATGATCCTTGCAAGACCGCACACCTGCTCCGCTTTTATAGGATTTCTCTTTTGGGGCATCGTCGAAGATCCAACCTGCTTTTCACCGAATCTTTCTCTGATTTCTCCAATCTCAGTTCTTTGAAGCGTCCTCAATTCTATGCAGATCTTATCCAGCGTTGTGGCGACGTTTGCGAGCCAGAAGAAATATTCGGCATATATGTCCCTCTGTATCACCTGGTTTGAGATCTCTGCCGACTTCAAACCGAGCTTTTCCATCGCAAGATCCTGCAACTCCATCCCTTTTGAGCCGAAGCTTGCCATCGTTCCAACGGCACCAGAGAGCTTTCCGACGAGGATCCTTCCCTTCATCTCCTCCATCCTATTTAGATGTCTCCCGATCTCAGCTGCCCAAATTGTGAATTTCATACCGTACGTGGTTGGAATTGCCATCTGACCATGAGTTCTTCCCGCACAGACTTTATCCTTATTCTTCTCGGCAAGATCTATCAGAACTGTTAGAAGCCCCATCGAACGGCCCTCAAGTATCTCTATCGTCTCCTTTATCTGTAGTGCATGAGCAGTATCTATCATATCGTTCGATGTGGCTCCAAAGTGAACCCAGCTTCCAGAATCTCCACAACTTTCCGATAGAGCGGTTACCACTGCCATTATATCGTGTCCTATCTCTTCTTCGATCTCTTTCACCCTTTTTAAGGATATTTTTCCCGCTTTTGCTTCTATCGTCGAAGCGGCATCCTTTGGAATCATTCCAAGTTCACCTTCTGCTATCGCCAACGTGGATTCGACCTCTAAAAGTTTTTTTAGCCCGTTCTCCTCTTCCCAAATATTTTTCATCTCTTCTGTTCCATATCTAAACTCGATCGGATGTATCGTCATTAAATTAAAAACCCCCAGAAGAGATAAATATAAGAGATAGTTAAAATTATTTCCCATTCGGATGGAGAGAGCAGATAAGATAGATCTTCTAAAGAGAAATGTGGTGGAGATAGTAAAAGAAGAAGAACTCATGCAATTATTGGAGGAGAAGAAGACTCCAACCGTTTATACAGGGTATGAGCCCAGCGGGAAGATACATCTGGGTCACCTACTCACGATAAATAAGTTGATTGACTTCAAAAATGCTGGTTTTAAGGTGATAGTTCTTTTAGCGGATTTAAATGCTTATCTAAACGAAAAAGGCTCCTTAGACGAAATAGAAGAAATAGCGAAGATGAACAAAAGATATTTTAAAGCCTTCGGTCTCAAAGCGGAATACGTATTCGGTAGTGATTTTCAGCTGGATCCAGAATACACGAAGAATGTATTGAGGTTGTCGAGAAGTACAACTCTCAAGAGGGCGAGGAGAAGTATGGATGAGGTGGGACGGAACATGGAATCTCCGAGGGTTTCTCAAATGATCTATCCACTGATGCAGGTGATGGATATAGCCGAATTAGGGGTGGATGTCGCAATGGGGGGGACAGATCAGAGAAAGATACACATGCTCGCCAGAGAGGAATCGGAAAGTTTGGGATTCAAGAAGCCTATATGTGTGCATATGCCGATAATCGTCGGTTTAGATGGGGAGAAGATGTCCAGCTCAAAGAACAATTTCATCGCGATGGATGACTCATCGGAGGATATTTATAGAAAGATAACATCTTCTTTCTGTCCACCGAGAGAGATAGAAGGAAATCCGATCATACATCTGTATAGATACCACATATTCCAGAGATACGAAAGATTGTTTTTCGATCGGGCGGAGAAATATGGCGGGAATCTGGAGTATTCCAGCTATAAGAGATTAGAAGAAGATTATTTAAACGGGAAGATCCATCCGATGGATCTGAAGAAAAATGCTGCGAGATATGTGGATGAGATGCTATCTCCGATCAGGCAGGTAATATAATTATAAAAACTAAAAAAATAAAAATTTTAAAGTAAAGAGGTGTTACGCTGTATAATAAAAAAAAGAATGTAAGAAAAAAGAAAAAAGGTGGCTCTGGTGTGGAGATAATAAGGGTTTATATACCAAAAGCATCCAAAAGGGAGGTTTTTGGGACTATAGAACAACGTTTGGGATCAAATCATCTTAGAATCAGGTGCGCGGACGGCAAAACTAGGATGTGCAGAATACCGGGAAGGGTGAAAGGCGGTAGATGGATAAGGGAAGGTGATGTCGTGGTTGTATCCCCGTGGGAAATTCAGGATGCAAAGGGGGATTTGACGTGGAGATACACCAAGCCCCAGGAATCCTGGCTCAGAAAGAACAGGTATATATGAGCCCTAATCATGGATATAAAGAATAGAGAGATAGACGAAAAACTCGCTCGCCTAAGGATAAGAGATAAGGATTCTGATTCTCGTAAGATATGGGGAGACGTACTGGATGAAAGAACAATTTTAACTCTCTATAGGCTGTTAAAACGTGGTTTCATCGAAACCATCGGTGGAGCAATTTCCACAGGGAAGGAGGCGACCGTCTTTTATGGACTGGGAGAAGAGGATAGAGAAATTGCCATAAAGATCTATAGGATCGAAACGGGTGATTTTAGAGAGATGAAGCCGTATTTAATTGGGGATCCCAGATTTGATAATATAAAAAGATCGAGAAGTGGGATCATATATACTTGGACGCAGAAAGAGTATAAAAATTTGAAGAGGGCTTCAAATGCCGGGGTCAGGGTGCCAGAACCGATAACATCTATGAACAACGTTCTGCTGATGGAGTTTATAGGTGAAGAAGAGGTGCCGGCACCACATATCAAGGATGTGGATATGGCTTTGGAAGAGACGTTTGAGAAGATCATACTTAATCTCAGGAAGCTCTACACGGGTGCGAGAATCGTCCACGCAGATTTGAGTGAGTATAATATTCTATATCATCATGAACCGATTTTGATCGATATGGGGCAATCCGTCACGATATCGCACCCAAACGCTACCAGCTTTCTTTGGAGAGATATTAAAAATTTGAGCAAATTTTTTGAGAGGAGGGGATTGGAGGATCTGAACGAGAAAGATCTATTCAATCGAATAACGGGAGGTTTATGATGGAAGAATCCATGGAAACTCATGTTAAGATTCCTTTGGAGAGAGTTGGCATTGTTATAGGAAAAAACGGGGAAGTTAAGAAGTTGATAGAGGAGATGGGAGGAGTTGAGTTAAAGATAGATGGAGAGGAGGGAGATGTCCTAATAAAGTATGAGTCGGGGGATCTCAATTTTTTGAAGGTAAAAGATGTTTTGTATGCTATAGGAAGGGGATTTAGCCCTGAAAGGGCAATCAAGCTCTTTGAAGACGATATGTTGATGTGTGACACGATCACTCTTATGAAGATGACAAAACATGATATGCAGAGGATAAAGGGAAGGATCATCGGAAGAGATGGAAAGATGAGGGAATACATGGAAAATGTAACCGGAACGATGATCTCCGTCTATGGAAAGACAATCTCCACAATAGGATATTCAGAAGAGATAAATTCTGTTGAAAAGGCGATAGAGATGTTGATAGATGGATCTCCCCACGAGACGGTCTATAGATACCTTGATAAAGAAAAGATCAAGTTGAGACGAACGGGTATGGAGGAGTAGAGGTATAAAAGTCATTTTTCTAATATATAGTTATAAGACTTACCAAATCAAAGATTTTTGAGGACCTTGACATTGTTATATCCCTATAATGTATATGCAGATCTTTCGATCCAAAGAAGTATTTGGCAGTTTTAAGCAATATCTCTATGTTTCCTCTCAATTTGGCAAAATCGCCGTAGCAACCGAGACCTTGATCGTATCCTTCTTGGTCAACAGAGCACAAGACGCACAAACTTTTTATATAGTATTGTTTACATATTAAACTTAGATCTTTAGAGTTTGAACATATAATACGTATAATAATCGGGTGATGAAAAATAGCAAAAAATGAGTTATCTATCTTTGAATCCGTTTTGAACGAGGCGGAAAGAGGATATCTGGCCGCGAAGGTTGATTTAAGTGAGATTGGAGAAGAGTACAGAACATTGGGAGAGCAGATAAATTCGACGATCGAATCCATGAAGGAGCGGGAACAAGAGATAAGAGAGAAGGTAGACTATTTTGATAACCTTGTGACGTTCGTCGGGGCTCTAGACATAGATGGAACACTAACGTTTATGAACAAGAAACCGGCGGAATCGCTCAGAGCGAAGAAAGAAGATTTTATTGGAAAGAAGTTGTGGGAGGCTGAGTGGTTCAGCTATAATAAAGATGTGGCAGAAAGGATAAGGGAGTCTATAGAAGGCGCAACAAGCGGGAAGAGTTCTGAGTTTGAGATAAATCAGATGTCTGCCGAGGGGCTCCTGCCAGTCAAGTTCACTGCGGATCCACTTAGGGATGAGAACGGAGAGATATATACAGTTCTTGTTACTGGAACGCCGATCGTTGAGCAGAAGGAGAAAGAAGAAGAGCTCGAAGATAGAAATAGATTCGTAACTGAAGTGATTGAAAGCATTCCAGATCCATTAGCCATAATAGACAGAGAGAAGAGATGGATAGAGGTGAACGACGCTTGGAAGAGAGTGCTAGGCTACGAGAAAGGAGATCTGCTAGAAAAAGAGATGGCAGAGCTTCCGATCCTCACAGAGGAGCTCAGGAAGAGCGCGGGAAAGATTTCTGAAGAAAATATAGAGAAGGCACGAGGGGGAGATGTCATACAATTTGAAGCTGCCTTAAGAGCAAAGGATGACAGAGAAGTTCCCATGCTGATCACAGAGGAAGCATTGCCTTCCATAGACGGAAGGATAATGATTGCTAAGGATATAACCGAGATAAAGGAGAAAGAGATTAATTTAGAGGGTGCCATCTCTATCTTCGGCTCAGTCTTATCCAAAGCCGCTGGCGGAGATCTGTCGGATAGCGTGGAATTGGATTTAATCGATGAAGATTATAGGCCAATCGGGGAAGACATCAATTCGATGATAGAAGCCACCGAGAAAAATATCGATGAACTCAAGGAGAAAGAGATAGAGATAGAGAACGAGAAGGTATATATCAATGGTGTATTTGCCACGATGCCGGATCCTCTCTGCGTCGTTGATACTGAAGGTATCAGAACGGATAGTAATCCTGCTTTGGAAGAGCTGACCGGTCTATCCAGGGAAGAATTGATAGGAAAACCTGGAAATCTAATATTTGTAGAAGAAGATCGACCAAAGATGAAGAAACTCTTGGAAGAGACGATTAGAAAGGGATATGTAAATAATTTTTCGTTGACCGTCCTTTCCAAAGAAGGAGAGAAGATACCGGTCTTGGCCGATACCCGCGTGAGAAAAGATGAGGATGGAAGTACGATCGGAGTTATTATTGGTCTCAGGGATATAACGGAGATAAAAAAGAGGGAAGAAGAGCTCAAAGAGAGAGATAGATTCATAACCGACGTAATAAAAAACATTCCAGATCCATTGGCAATAATAGACAAAGAGAACAGATGGATAAATGTGAATGATGGTTGGAAGAGAGTTTTGGGCTATGAGGGAGAAGAGTTGTTGAATAAAGAGATGAGAGAGCTTCCGATCCTCATACCGGAACGAATGATAGAAATGGAAAATATTGCGGAAGAAAATATAGAAAAAGCGCATAGAGGGGAAATTATAGAATTTGAATATGCCTTTAAGGCAAGAGATGGCAGAGAAGTTCCCGTTTTGGTGTCGGAGGCATTCATACCTTCGATAGATGGAGGAATAATCGTTGCCACCGATATATCCGAATTAAAGGAGAAGGAAGCACAGATAATAGAGAACAACAAATACCTCCAAGAACAAGCAGAAAAGATAAAAGATGCGATGAAGAAAGCTTCGGAAGGATACATCTCGGTCAGACTAGAGAAAGAAAGAGAGGACGTGATGGGAGATATCATAGAGAGCATAAACCTTCTCCTAAAAAATCTTGGCAGAACAACCGATGGGATAAAGGACTCGATGCAGCTAACGACGAAGGAATCGGAAGAAGGTTCAGAATCCGTATCACAGATGAACTCAGGGATGCAGCAGATCTCTTCTTCAGCCCAACAGATCGCGGGAGGATCTGAAAACCTCTCAAAGATAGCGATATCTGCCCAATCCGAGCTTAAAGAAGCGATCGAGATCTTCGAGGTACTATCAAAAGCCTCAAAATCCTCGGCCGAGAGGACGAACGAGATGTCTAAGACGACGGTAAAGCTATCCGATGATGCGAATAACGCCGGAGCAGGGATGAATGAGATAACGGAAGAGATAGA
>CABGHH010000087.1 GCA_902158745.1 Candidatus Methanolliviera sp. GoM_asphalt | reverse complement strand
AAAGATGATTGCAGATGCCACGATGATGCTCTTCCACAATGAGCTGCCGTTTATAGAGAAGATAGAGGCAATATTCGTTACGGACGAGGCAAAGGTTAAAGAGGGAATGCCAGAAGCGATAGAAGTTTACAAAAAGAGGGATGAGAGGACGAAAGGGCTGCACGATGAGGATGTCGATACATTTTATGGATGCACGCTCTGTCAGGCGTTCGCTCCGACGAATGTTTGTGTCGTCACTCCGGACAGGATATCTCTATGCGGTGCGATCAGCTGGGCGGATGGAAGGGCCGCTGCAAGGGTCGATCCAGAAGGGCCAAACTTTGCCATAGCAAAGGGAGAATGTATCGATCCAATCGGCGGAGAATATACGGGTGTGAACGAGTGCGCCGTGGATAAATCTGGAGGGGAGTACACACATATAAAACTGCATTCTTTCTTTGAGTATCCGCACACATCTTGCGGATGCTTTGAGGTCATCGGCTTTTACGTCCCGGAGGTGGACGGTATTGGCTGGATCGATCGGGATTTCCCAGGAACCGCGCCGAACGGTCTTACATTTTCTAATATGGCAGGACAGGCAGGCGGAGGTAAGCAGATTTTAGGATTCCTCGGTGTCGGCGTATCATATTTCGGATCTTCAAAGTTCATTCAGGCGGACGGCGGATGGAAGAGAACCGTGTGGGTGCCAAGCACGCTTAGGAAGAGGGTCGAGGAGTACATCCCTGAGGAACTTAAAGAAAAGATTGCAGATGAGGAAATTAAAGATCTGGATTCGTTAAGGAAGTTTTTGTTGAAAGCAGAGCATCCCGTTGTAGACGGTATGACGAGAGATGTCGATGGTAAGCAGTTGACGGAAGGATGGAAGTTGAAGAAGGTGACGGGCAAGATCAAGGACGACGTCGTGGCATATATAGAAGAGACAGGTGGAGATATCGATCTCGATGAGGTCGCCGATAAATTGGTGTTGAGCGAGAAACAGTTCATGCAGGTGGTTGATGTCCTGACCGACGAGGGTATACTCGAGATGTAAAAGAGAGGTGAGACTATGGCAAAAAAATTGCAGTTGAAAATTAAGAAGAAAGAAGCGGCTCCGGCGGCACCGGTAGCTGGAGGAGCGCCAGCTCCAACGATGGGCATGCCACAGGTATCTGTTGCTACACCTGCACCTACAGGTGGCGGTATAAAGCTCATCTTGAAGAATGCTAGGATAGAAATAGGGCAGGTCATCGTAAAGGGGGAAGGTGAAAAAGAGGAGTAATTTTTCTCCTCTATTTATTTTTCTGATTCTATAAAACCGATCAGAAGGAATCTTAGTAGTGATCTTGATAGAGATGTGATAATTTCACTCGTTTAACATGACAATGACGAAAATAATCGCGATATCTGGGAAGGGCGGCACAGGGAAGACAGCACTTGTGGCGATGTTCATCAAATATCTTTCAATCGTTGATGGAAGAGATATTCTCGCGGTCGATGCTGATCCTGATACAAATCTACCCGCTGCGCTCGGAATGAAGGTTGGTAAGACGATCGGTGATATGAAGGAGTACATGGAGGAGAAGAAAGCCGAGATCACCGGTGACAAGATGTTGCATTTTGAAGCCAAGGTGCTGGAATCTCTGGTAGAAGGAGATAAATATGACCTTCTGGTCATGGGTAGATCAGAAGGGCCTGGCTGTTACTGTTACGTAAATAATCTCCTCCGGAGCACAATGTCCAACATCGTGGAAAATTACAACACAGTCGTCATCGATACCGGGGCAGGACTGGAACATTTCAGCAGGCAGATCATCAAAGATGTTGATGCTGTTTTGGTCGTTACGGATCAGTCTAAGAACGGGCTTATGACTGCAAAGAGAATTAAGGAGATCACAGACGAGTTAAAATTGGGGGTAAAAGAGATATATATCGTCGCAAATAAGGTTTCAAAGGAGAACATCGAGATAATGAGAAGATACGCATCGGATATCAAGATTGAGATGATCGGGGAGATTCCCTTTGACGATAATATCGCACGCATCGATTTGAGCGGAGGGAAGATCTTGGATGTACCTGACTCGTCCCCTGCGTATATCGAAGCAAAAAAGATAGCAAAAAAGGTTGGAATATAACATAAGCGTTATAAATGGAGATGGATGAGATGAATAATGAGACATTAACGCTCGAAGATATAAAAAGGATCTTTAGGGAGATGCAAATAGAAGAACTGAACGACGTTACGATCGAGGGAGATTTGGAGATTGAGGCGGAACCGTCGGCTTCAGGTGTGACGCCTGAAATTTTAAGATCCGTTGCTGTCGCGAATGAGGTGGGGCAACTATTAGAACACCTCTCGAATTTATTACAGGTATGATAATTTAATGAGAGGAGAAATATGTCTGACGAGAAAAATATCTTAACGGTTAAAGGGGTACAGGAACTTTTAGAAAAACTGCAGGTCGATGAATTAAAAGATGTTACGATTGAGGGAGACTTAGAGATAGAGATAGAACCATCAGCGGCCGGTGTTCCTCCGGAGATGATGAGGTCTATCACCGTGGCGAACGAGACGAGACAGTTACTACAACATTTTAAAAATTTATTGAGCATGGAAGGCATATCGGTACCAGGTACGCCGACTGTTCAACTGGCAGTTCCCATTAAACCGGTGCCAACCATCGCTAAATTTTCTCCGCTTGGAAAGTTGATTGAGAGAAGATTTGAGGTGAAGAAAGACGAATGGAAATCAAAGATAGAGGAGGTCACGCTCGGTGCCACGAGGGCGGATGGTGGAACGAGGGGGCATACGATCACTATTGGTGGAGAAGTTTGTATGCCCTTTTATCCTGATGCACAGAATCCTCATCGACCTATCGTTGTGCTGGACACTTTTGATGAGCCGATTCCATTGGCAAAGGCTGTAAAGGGTTTCTATGGAGATGTCATGGAGGATCCATGTGATTGGGCAAAGAAGAACGTAAAAGAATTTGGCGCGGATATGGTAACGATACATCTTCACAGCACACACCCGTTGGAGAAGAACACGCCGACGAAAGAGGCCATAAAGACGATCGAAGATATATTACAGGCTGTCGATGTGCCGATTGTGATAGGTGGTTCTGGAGATCCGGGTAAGGATCCAGAAGTATTAGAGGCGGCGGCAGAAGTTGCCGATGGAGAGAGATGTATGATTGCATCTGCGAATCTCGATATGGATTGGGAGAGAATCGCAAAAGCGGCAAAGAAGTATGGACATAATATCCTCTCCTGGACGTCACTCGATATGAACAACCAGCGGGAATTGGATAGGAAGATAATGAAGATCGTCGGTATGCCGAGAGATAGGATAATTATTGATCCAACGACGGCTGCACTCGGATACGGTCTCGATTACGCGTATACGAATATGGAGCGAATAAAGATCGCGGGATTGAAGGGAGACGATGAGTTGAACTTCCCGATGTCCTCTGGAACGACGAACGCTTGGGGAGCAAGGGAAGCTTGGATGAAGGAATCTCCAATGTCGGAGGATTCGGATTGGGGTGCAAGGGAATATAGAGGTCCGTTATGGGAGGTCATAACGGGAATGACGCTCGCGATTGCAGGCGTGAACATGTTCATGATGATGGGTCCAATAGCTGTCCACGTGCTGAAGAATATGACGCAGACACTGATGGGTCTCGTCGAGGATAAGGATCACGAGATCGACATATCAAACTGGATAAGGGAGGTGTAAGATGAAGATACAGAGCCCACTCGAGGCGTACAACTATCTGCCAGGTACCAATTGTAAGGAATGCGGCGAAGAGACGTGCATGGCATTTGCATCGAAGCTCATTGATCGATCGAGGAAATTAGAGGAATGCAAAGAGATCCTGGACGAGTCATATAAAGATGAATACGAGGAGTTAACTGGATTGCTTGCTCCAGAGATAAAAGAGATAACCGTCGGAACGGGCGAGAAAGCCGTCAAGATCGGCGGTGAGGACGTAATATACAGGCACGAGCTAACATTCTTCGATGCTCCTCCTTTCGCTTATGACGTCACGGATGTGATGGACGAGAAAGAGATCGTCGATCGGGTAAATTACGTTCAAAACTACAAGAAATTCTACGTCGGTAACTTCTTGACGTTGGACATGATCGCGATCAGAAGTGTCTCAGACGATCCTAAGAAGTTTTCTTCCTGCGTTAGAAAGGTTGCAGAAACGACAGAGCTACCGGTTATCTTGATGTCTTTCAATCCAGATGTTCTCGAGGCGGGTTTGAAGGTCATCTCAGAGAGAAGACCACTTATATATGCCGCAACGGTTGATAATTGGAAGAGAATCGCGGAACTTGTCGATAAATATAAGGTGCCCGTTGTCTTGTTCTCTCCAGATCTTGATAAGCTCTCATCCCTGGCTAAGACATTTCTTGAGATGGGAATGGAAGATCTGGTGCTCGATCCAGGCACGTATGCTTCCGGAAAACAGCTGAAGGGGACATTTGATAGATTCATCAAATTGAGGAGGAGTGGTATCAAAGAAGGGAACAAGGATATCACGTTTCCGATTATGTGCATACCGATGCAGGCATTCCTTGCGAACAAAAAGGGTTATAAACCTTTGCCGGATGAGCTCATTGAAACGTTGGGAGGTCCAGAAGAGGGAAGAGAGCTGTATCAACCCGTTTTGTCCGAGACGGCCATCGGTAACATCTCCATCATCAAATACGCGGATATCATCGTGTGGCATAACATCGAGGCGTATTCGGTCCTGCCCTCAATACATCTCAAATTCAATATGTATACGGATCCAAGAACACCTGTCTCCGTCGAACCGATTATGAGAGAAGTGGGAAACCCAGATGAGAACTCTCCTGTATTTTTCACGACGAATTTTGCGTTGACATATTTCACCGTATTCAACGATCTCGATTCAAACGGCATCGATTCTTATCTCCTCGTAATAGATACGGGGGGTATAGGCGTTCAATCCGCCATCGCAGGTGGACAATTGAATGCAGGCAAGATAAAAGATGCAGTAGAGGAATCGAAGGTTAAAGAAAAGGTGAAACATAACACGCTGACCATGCCAGGTTATGCCGCGAGACTTATGGGTGATGTCGAGGATGAGACAGGTATGACCGTTCTCGTCGGACCGATGGATTCGGGTAGGATACCAGGATTCTTGGATGAGCATTGGCCGCCGAAATCTGAATGAGGTAATCTCTTGAAACTCGCAATAGCTGGTAAGGGTGGTGTAGGGAAGACTACACTAGCAGGAATTTTGGCGAGACTCTTTGGAAAAGATGGGTACTCCGTCATCGCCATTGATGCAGATCCTGATATGAATCTTGCATCGTCTATAGGAATCAAAGAAGATCCAACACCGATCATAGGATTAAAAAAACTGATAGAGGAGAGGGCGGGGCTTAAGGGTGGAATATACAACCTGAACCCGAAGGTCGATGACATAGTCGATGAATATGGTGCAGAAGGCCCGGACAACGTCAAGCTCCTCGTGATGGGGGCAGTAAAAAAAGGAGGAACCGGTTGTTACTGTCCGGAGTCCGCTTTTTTAAGGGCGTTGATGAGGCATATGATAATGAAGAGGAAAGAAGTGCTCATAATGGACATGGAAGCGGGAATAGAGCATTTGGGGAGAGGAACCGCACAGAACGTCGATCTTATGTTGGTTGTCGTAGAGCCGAGCAAGCGGTCGATCGAGACGGCAGAACGGGTGAAGAGATTATCGCAAGACGTAGGGATAAAAGATGTTTTTGCGGTTGGAAATAAAATATCTCATAATGAAGAGGAAGAATTTATCAAAGAGGGTCTTTCTGATGTGGGAATACCACTATTGGGAAAAATTCCATTCGATCAAAATTTGATGAAATCTGATATGGAAGGAGAATCACTCTTGGATGCCTATCCCAACTCTGATATTATAAAGGCGATAGATGAAGTTAGAGAGAGGTTGATAAATTATTGCAAATAGAATTTGCAAATAGGCACAAATCAAAGATTTGTGCTATGCAGACGAATCTTCGATTCGTCGCCGTGAAAATGTTCCATTTTCACATGCCAAAAATCCAAAGGATTTTTGAGCACTTAAAAATCAGAGATTTTTAAATGAGAGTTGGAGTGATCGAGCGGGGTAAATATGGTTCAAGACTCATTGATACGATAAAGAGACATTCTAACTTTGATCTATCCTCTATAACTGTCCAGAAGGAATTACCACCGCTAATCGACGACCCAGAAAGTTATATCAAAGAAAAAGACGAATGGATCTTCAATGATTCTGATTTGATGATCTCCTTTGCTCTCCATCCGGATTTAACGATTTACATCGCGGAGTTGTGCGTCAAGTGCGATGCAGAATTGTTGATTCCCGGAGAGGAAGCTTTGTGGTATGCAGACCGCTCAGTGCTTATTAGGGAGATTGGAGATACCGGGGTTACGTTTGCCTTTCCACGAACGATGTGCATGCTTGGCGATAAAAGATCACCTGCTCTCGGCGAATATTCCAATCTTTTTGGCATACCAATATTTAAATGTGAGGTGAGAGACGATAAGGTTGTATCCTGCGAGGCGACCCGATCTGCCCCATGTGGTGCATCTTACTTCGTCGCAGAAGAGATCGTTGGATCTTTCGTGGGTGAAGCACCCAGACAGGCGGCGCTCCTGGCACAGTATTATCCATGCAGGGCACCGAGGGGCTATAATTATCTGGCAAATGAGGTAGAAGGGATACACGTCGCTGCAGAGATTCATAAGAAGGCGATGGAGAAGGCGATAAGATGGACGAGATAGAAGAGATAAAGAAGAAGAAAATGAAGGAGCTTATGGATAAGATGGAGACGGAGAAGAATTTCCCAGATGGTCCGGTCAAGGTAGGAGCTGATAATTTCA
>CABGHH010000086.1 GCA_902158745.1 Candidatus Methanolliviera sp. GoM_asphalt | reverse complement strand
TTTGAGTTTACCAAAGAGTAATTTATAGCGATAGCTATCTCTTTTTATGATGAAATGGGCTATTTTCTGGTTTTTTTATTCTCTTTTTGGATGTAATTATAAAAATCTGAAAGAAAATTGTGTGAAGAATCTTTTAAAACCTTCCAATGTGCAAAAAATGTACATTGAAATATGCCAAAAAGTTGAAAATCACTAGAAAAATCGATAGTGCCTAAAAACAGCAAAATTTAAATATAAGTAATGTATAAAAATAAAAGGGAGTAAATATGGAGAAAGAAAAATCGGGAACAATAACAGTAAAATCGTTGATTATTAAAGCCATCATCATCGGCGCGATCGTTGGGATTATCGTCGGAGTGGTCGGATTGATGCTGAAGGTCGTCTATGCAATGGTAATTGGATTTGCAGCTGGATCAATCATTGGATTTATAATACTAGTAATAGCTTATTTGAGAAAAAAATAGTGGCTTCTTAGAAGAGAAAAAGATAAGCGTCTAAATATCTCTAAATGATTTTGTTGCGTCGATTCCAATCTTCGAAGTGGTTCCATCTTCCGCTACGGTAGGGTCAAGAGAAGAACCCCTCACATGATTTATCATGAGGAGATCCCTGTTCCATCTAACCCGCATTGTGATCGCGTACTCAACCTCCAAAGGATCATAAATATTTACGTCTTCATCGACGACGATTACATTCTTTAGACTTATATGCGCAGAGAATGCGGCCATTATGACGTTCTTTGCATCACCCTCAGTCTGTTTATTGATCTGGACGATTGCATTAAAATAGTAACAGCCTCCTTCGGTTAAGAGGACACTCTTCACATCTGCAACATTTGAACACGCCTTGTATATAATCGGTTCGTAGAGAACACCCATGAGAATTTTATGTTCTATCCCTGCGGGAATTATCCCCTGATATATCGGATCTTCCCTCGAATATATGTTGGAGACTTCTAAAACGGGTTCTTCTCTTATCTTATCATATTTTCCCGTTATATCCACGAATGGGCCTTCTTTTGCCCTTTCTTCCTTCTTTATATAACCCTCTATGATGATCTCCGCAGGAGGAACTTTAACTCCATTCTTGAGCTTAAATACTTCCAATGGTCTTTTCATCAAATAGCTTGCATAATCATATTCTTCTCCGAGGGGAACCCTCGTACACGAGGCGCACAAAAAAATGGGATTTACGCCGATCACGACCGCCACCGGAAGATCATCTCCGTTCTTTTCTGCCATTCTATGGATCGTATAGGCGTGCCTAGGCGGGACGAGTCTTATTGCCAATTTATTTTCATTTAAGACCATCATTCTGTGAACGGAGGCGTTTCTCATCCCGTTATATTCACATATCAAAACGCCGCCGGTGATGTATCGCCCTGCATCCTCTGGAAAATATTTTAAGATGGGAAGATCCGTTAGATTCTCTCCTTTCATAATTATATCATCGGGCATTTTTCCAGGAACTTCCTTTACCTTATATGTAGGCGTGGAATTATACTCATGAATAGGTGGCCATGAGAGTTTTTGGACAAATTCCTTTCTCTTTACACCGAGTATCTCTGCTAACCTATCCCTCGAGTTTATCAGGTTTAACACAACTTTATGCCCACTTATATCATGAAATAAAACCGTATCATCTTTGGCAAGTTCGGTCGCTTCCAGCTCTGGTTCAACTTTTTGATGGATTTCCACCAGTTTATTCTCTCTCTTCAATTTATTCAACAAATCTCTCACTATTCCACCTCTTTATTAAATTATTTTCTATTCTCAACTGATCCAGTATCTTCCCGACGATAAAATTTACGAGGTCATCTATGGATTCTAAACGCCCGTAAAAACCGGGAGAGGCAGGTAATACGACCGCTCCTGCCTCTTTCACTATCAAAAGATTTTTCAAATCTATAAGAGATAAAGGAGTTTCTCTCGGAACTAAAAGAAGCTTTCTCCCCTCTTTGAGACATATATGTGCGATTCTCGTCGTTAAATTGGAATATATACCATTTGCGATGCTTCCTATAGTCTTCATGGAAGATGGAATGATGACGGCCTCATCGAAGAGATTTGATCCCGAAGAGAAGGGACACGAGAAATCGTCGTTCTCATAATAATAATTAGAAAGTTTCTTTATCTCCTCCACCGAATAGGATGTCTCTATCCCGATTATCTTCTTCGCATTCTCTGATATACATAATGCCACCTCGATATCACGAGATCTTAGAAATTTCAACAATTTTATGCCATAAATTGCGCCGCTCGCGCCAGTCATGCAGATGAAGATCATTTTTTAGCACCTTTAATTTATCTTCAATTACTGCCAATCAAATAGTTTTCCGTGCATTTTGATCTCTTCTCCATCGTCTCAGCATACTGCCTAATTTTCTCTTTTGTCCATGGTTCTGGTTTTTTGGTCATTTTTTCCTTAAATCTTTCAGTTAAAAAACCGTGAATTTTATATAACGGTTCGAGCGTATCTGAAGCTCTCTGAAGATGGGATTTGAGGAAATCTTTGATTTTCCTTTTATCCGCTGTTATATGACCGAGCGATGGCGAGGCAAGGAGTGAAGCGACGCAGAGTTCCGAAGGAAGCCACAGAATCGGGGGCGCATGGCCCCTTTTTTTATGATGTAAGTAGTATTTTTAAGAGAGGACCACCATTTTATTCACTAACTCTTTCAGGTTTCATAATGAATCCTCCTTTTTTGATTTTTGTTATTAGTGAATCTCTTAGTTGTTGGCACAATGGGATAAATCCATTAAATGACTGCCATCTATTTAATTTGAGAAGAGTTTCTGATATTATCAGATATTCTCACTTTTTTGATTGATTTACATCTTCTGGAGGGTTTGTCATTGAGGCATTTTCACACCAACTTTGTGCTGACTTAGCTTTTATTGCTACAGTTTCCCTATTTAAATCCCGATCTGATTTTGTTTCGACGAGATATACGGAGTATTCTGTTTTTACTATAAAATCAACCTCGTATTCCCTTAAAATACCATATTCATCCCTATAGGGTATTTTTAAGCCATGTTTTTTGTCCAATTTAGCATAAGCCTTTACTTCAACGGATTTTTCTAGCACTTCAGATATGTAATCTCTTTCAAACCCGCCACCAATAGCAGAAAATCCCTGTTGTGGATAGATGCATTTCCATGTTTTATAGTTAAAAACTTAAAGAATTATACTTATCTGATTCAGTTCAGCGCATGAAGATGCGATTTTCTCTCATCGGCGTGTTTTGGCCAAAGATATTAGTATAAAATATTGGGTTCTTAACTATAATAGAGTTTTTCTGCTTTAGCATTAACCTACCAACATCTGATAGTCTTTTCCATTTCCCTTTTCTTTCGTATTCTACATTGCCAATTTGTTTCAAGACTGCTTTTATAACACTATTAGTATAAAGATTCCTAAATAAAATAACAATATTTATAACCTTTAACGTCCTACTGATCTTATGCCATTTAAAAGCAAACGTAAAAAACTGGTTTTGACCAGCGAAGAAGTTGAAAAATTAACCGAGATAAGCTGCTCCAGAACTCAACCTGTGAGATCTGTAGAAAGAGCAAAGATCATGCTTGCCAGCTATGAGGACAAGAGCGACTCTCAGATTGCAAGAGAACTGAGTGCAAAAGAAGAAATCACAGATAAAGAACTGAATGCTCGGGGAACCGTTTCAAAGATCCTAAGTGCAAGCAACATAAAGCCACATAAGATCTCCTCATACATCCAGCAAAGAGATCCTGATTTTGAGCCGAAAAGCGCTGTGGTTCTGCACACTTACAAGCAGGTGAAACTGCTCAAAAAATTGAGATATGGGTTCTGTTGATATGTTAATTTGGAAGCTATGCAGTAGATCTTCGGACTTTCTAACTCTGCAAGCTGAAATAGATAAGGCAAACGCTTTCTAATCTTTTCTGCAAGTCTCTCATCTTTAAATATTTCTCCCAATCTCCCTCTCATATTTTTCCCCTTGCAGATCTTGATCATATCGCGACAATTTTTATATAAACATCGGTTATACAATTCATTGGGTTCTCTAAAACGACGTAATACGTGGATGGAGGCCAGAGTATATCAGAATCACCATGTGAAGGTGTGTAAAAGGTATAGCTCCCCTTTCTCAAAAAGTCTCATATTGGAATGATCGAATATTCGCAAATTTATTGGATGTCCATCAGTTTGTATGAATATCACAAAATCGGGACGTTCATACCCCGATAAAGTGTACTTATAAGCTTGATATCCTTGTGGAGGTATCGAAACTGTTTTGTTTAACCATACCTCACGTGTTTGTGCTTCGCAATAGTCTCCAATTTGAGAGATAATACACCCGGCAACGAATATTAGCGCTACCAAAATTTTAAGTCTATCTGAAATATCCATCATTTACCTGCTGTTGCTTGTGTAATAAATCGAGCAGATCCCATCATAAATGCCCGTATGCAATATATGACGTTTTGTGGTGCCGGCAGGCAAAATCCCATTTTATCACTCACCTGTCCCTGCCGCTATCCATGCTCTCACCAATATACTTAACTCATCACACATAACTTGAAAGATCGGACAGCAGTATAGGATAAGTCCGTCTGCCATTAAGCCTATGGCACCCGTATCATGTATTAACCTTTTCATCTCTACTTTCATTTCATCTCACCAATTTAGTTTTTTATTTTTGCGATCCTCTCTAATTACATTTCCCCAAACACCATCTCAATCGAAACAGGATCTCCGATCTTTAACTATGCAAATCTTTAACGGCACTTCGATTCAGATTCTATTTGAATCTTTTTATCTCTTATTCATCCTATCCACCAAAGAAGCACATATCAACGGCAGAACGATCGTTGCATCGGAATAGACGACCACTCTTCTTCCGCTCTCTTTTATCTTTCCCCAAGAAACGGCCTCTTCAAGGCTTGCACCGGAGAGCCCACCTGTCTCTACCCGATCCATCGTTATCTGGATGGCATAGTCAAAACCGGCATCGGGATTCAAGAGCATCGACTGGAAGATAAAATTCTTTGGAACGCCACCACCGACGATCGTAACACCGCTCTTATCGGATTCAAAGCAGAGATCTGAAAATTCTCTCATATCCGCGAACGCATTCACGCTCAAATGATGAGTCTGACCGTACATCCATGCCTGTAACCCAAATATCGAGTCTGCTAACGCCGGGCAGAATATTGGGACGTCTTTCTCATAGGCTCTCCTGATGATAGAATCTTCGTCTTCAATCCTTGAACCCACCTCTCTCATCAGACCACTTATCGATATATCCTTGCCTTTCTCGCCTATATCTTCAAATATCTCCCAGAGATTTGTTTCAAGTGTTATGAAAGCCTCATCGCGAAGAAAAACATCGTAAATCCTGTTAATACCTTCTCTTCTAAATTCTGCATCTTTTTCGGGTTCAGAAGAAGAACGCAGATAATGGTGGCAACCGAAAGCCTCGATCAGATCGTGCGTCAGATTTGCTCCTGTTGTTACAAGAACATCTATCCATCCCCAATCTATCATATCGGATATTATATTTTTCATTCCAGCAGGAACCATCGCCCCCGCAAGACCGAAGAATTTTCTTGCTCCTGTTTCAATCATCTCTTCATATATATCCACCGCGTCTGCTATTCTCCTCGAATTGAATGCGGTATAACCAAATCCGTCGATAAGTTCTCCGACTGACATACCCTTAGATAACATTAAATGTTTCACTTCCTTATCCTTTTCCATCTAAATCCCCTTATGATCGTACTAAAACCAACCTTCAAGTGTCTTCTGTTTCTTCTTCTCAGTGGATACCGATACCTTTTCTAATGCCTTCTTAACCCTCATCTCTGAAAAGCCATGCTCTTCGCACAAAAATTCGATCACCTTCTCCTCGTTTGGTTTTTCCCATCTTATCTCATAATCTCCAGTGACGTTAGGATTCAAGAAGATCTCCTTTATTTCATCCAGTTCCTCTATATTTTCATTGATGGAGGTTAAAACCTTCTCGATCGTCCCATGTTTTTTTATCAATTTTAAAGCCTTTTTGGGGCCTATTCCCTTAATACCCCCGTTATAGTCGGTACCTATGAGGATACCAACCGATACAAGCTGTTCCCTATCAATTCCAAGTTTTTCCAAGACCTCTTCCAATCTTATCTCTTCAGGCATCACGTTCAGATATACATTCTTCCTTGGTAGCTTCCTCTTTCCACTTATCGTAAGGTTTCTAACGAGTCTTTTCGCCCCGAAGAGCATGGAATCGTAATCTTGGGACGCTACAAAATCTGCATCTTCCTTCGATACCATAAATGCCGCCTGAGCCTCTCCCTCCGAAGAGGCATAGACGCAAGGAATTCCAAGATAGCCCAAGAGCTCCTCGGAGTCTTCCACAATATCAGAATTTATCCTTGCCGATGCCTGAGCGTATTTAAACGCTTCTTCTCCCCTCTCTTTTGCCTCTTCATACTTTTTTAAAGCCTCTTCTCTCGTGGCTTCTCTCTTATCGAGCGTCTTTCTCTTTAACATGGGTGGCGCTCCATCGAAGACAAATATGGGTTTTACTCCCCTCTCCAAAAGATTAGACATTCTATAGATGATGCCGGAAAGATGAGAGGTTATCCTTCCCTCACTGTCCATCAGGGGCGTCCCATCTCTCTGCCTTATAATGCTCAAAAACTGATATAGCGTATTGTAGGCATCTATAGCCACCGTATAGGATGCCAGATCTTCCAATGAGATCTCTTCTCTCTTCAAGACAGAACTTAAATCGACGCCCATTGAAATTTACCTTCTTGTTCGATCATATTTTTACCTTGGTAATCAAACATTTGTAGCGAAATCAGCATTCTCATAAAACTTAACGAATGAACTTTTCATGCAAGATATTTTAATTTATCATTTGGAACAGGCATAA
>CABGHH010000085.1 GCA_902158745.1 Candidatus Methanolliviera sp. GoM_asphalt | reverse complement strand
TCCCTGAGTATAACGACTACACAACGATCTGGCACAGGGTTCACGATATGGTTCCAGAGATCAAGTTACCGACAGAGAAAGATCTTGAGGTTGCTACGGACGGATCAGGATTGAAGACGAACAATGCCGGTGAATACAGAGTATTCAAGTATGGAGAGAAGACAAAGAAGAAACATCTGGTAGTTGTGATCACAGCAGACATAAAACAGAAAAAACTGCTGAAGGTTGAAGCACATATCGATTTTGATAATTGGATTCTTCAGAGAGTACTCCATCGAGTCCGATACATTCGACACCCACTTCATCTATCAGATGATCTATGGCATGATTCCAAATTTTTATTCCGTAACCACGATCTCTATATTCTGGCGCGACGATGTACAAGCCGATGAAGCTATACTTCTCCTCGTATTGAACGGCGGTGATGCTACTGATCATCTCACCATCTAAAATTCCCGCGAAACATCCAGCCGGATATATGGTGGGCATGATCTCCCGATCGTGAATTCCGGGATTCCATCCCTCCTCTCTCGCTCATTCCCACGCCTGTCGCGCATCATCTTTTGTCATTTCTCTGATCTCGTACGCCATAGTTTCCCCTTATTTTCTCATTCACTTCCACACTTTCCATTTAAATATTCGTTCTATCTTATCTATGGATCCGATTTTTTTCAAAATATACAACATATCAAAATATACAACATAACTTTCCTTCTATATTTTGATATTTTACATTCTTTATCTTTTGTAAAATTTAGATGTGGCACACCGAGACGCGTCGAACTCCCTACGAAGCAGGTAAAAACCATCGCGAACGACAACGGCGGATTTCTAAAAGCTTAGATTTTAGGCGAAAATCTGGGATCTCAGCACCCCTTCACTTTCTTTAATATCATAATTTGAGAGATATCGGCAAGCCCTTGCAGAGGAGAGACCGAAGGTTTTTATCGTTCATAGGGCAAAAGAGAAAAGGGTGAAATTGAATGATAGGTTCAGATAGAAAGAAGTGATTTTTAATGGCAGAAGTGGCAGATAAAAGTATATCTATGCTGAATAGAGCATTAGATAGCATATTGAATGGAGATATAACCTCAAGAGTCGATTTAACTTCGATCTCCAAAGAATATCGAAGGATCGGCAAGAAGATAAATGGGGCAATCGAGGCCGCATCAAAAAGTATCGGAAAACTGAAAGCTGAGAAAGAATATATCTCCGATATCTTTGCTACGATGCCCGATCCTTTATGTATCGTCGATCTCAATGGCATCAGAACAGATTGCAATCCTGCCATGGAAGAGATTACCGGCATTGCGAGGAAAAAACTGATCGGAAAGCCGGCAAAGATAGTATTTGTCGAGGAAGAGCGTGCTGAATGTGAGCGTACGCTGGAAGAGGTTCTTAAAACGGGGCACGCGACCCACCTTCCGCGAACGATCCTTGCAAAGAGTGGAGAGAAAATCCCTGTATCTGTCCATGTCCACGCAAAAAGAGATTCAGATGGTAATCCGATCGGAGCGATCGTTGCTTTAAGGGATATTAGCGAATTGAAGAAGAGAGAAGAGGAAATTGAAGAATCGAGAAAGCGTTATCGCGATCTCGTTGAGAGTGCTAACAACATAATTCTGAAAACGGACACGAAAGGGACACTTACTTTTGTCAATAGATTCACAGAGGAGTTCTTTGGATATACCAGAGAGGAGGCATTGGGGCGAAATATCGTTGGAACATTTGTTCCTGAAATCGAATCGACGGGAAGAGATCTGAGGGAGATGATCCTCGATCTTTACAAAAATACAGAAAAATACAAAACCAACGTCAATGAAAACATTCGGAGGAATGGAGAGCGAGTTTGGGTTTCATGGACGAACGAAGCCATTCACGATAAACGGGGGCGTATTGTTGAAATTATGAGCATCGGAAACGACATCACCGAGCGAAAGATGGTGGAGGAAGAATTAGAACAAACCAATAAGGTTCTCGAAGAAGAACGGCATATGTTTATCGGTGGACCGGTGGTTGTTTTCAAGCGGCAGGCCACAGGGGGATGGCCGGTAGAATATGTCTCACCTAATGTGAAGGATGCTTTTGGCTATTCTGTTGAAGAACTCTTATCTGGAAAACCATCCTATTTAGAAATCATCCCTGATGAAGATATAGACCGTGTCTCTGATGAAGTAGCAACCTACAGTGAAAGAGGCGTCGAAAATTTTGAGCACAAACCATACAGAATCATCACAAAAGATCGCAAAACAGTCTGGGTTGATGATCATACTACAATATCGAGAGATGAAGCTGGCAAGATCACCCATTACCTGGGTTATCTTGTTGATATCACCGAGCGAAAGAGAGCCGAGGATGCATTGCAGTATCGGGCCCAATTTGAAAGGCTCATCACCACCATATCGACAAGCTTCATCAACCTTGCCCCGGCTGAGGTTGACAGGGGGATAAACCAGGCACTCCGGACAGTCGGAGAATTTGCTCAGGCCGACCGCAGTTATATCTTTCTGTTTTCCGGCGACGGAACGGTGATGGATAATACACACGAGTGGTGCGCCCCGGGAATTGAGCCTCAAATTGATAGTCTTAAGGGAATACCCTCTGAGACCCTTCCGTGGGGGATGGAGAAACTCGGGCGTTTTGAAAATATCTATATCCCTCACGTGGTCGACCTTCCCCCTGAGGCAAGTGCCGAAAAACAAATCCTCGAGCCGCAGGACATCAAATCGCTCATCGTCGTTCCCATGGTGCATGAGGGGTCTCTGGTAGGATATCTGGGGTTCGATTCGGTGCGGGCGGAAAGAGCATTTCCAGAAGACATCATTACCCTGCTCAGAATAATGGGAGAAATTTTTGCGAATGCGCTGGAGCGAAAGAAGATAGAGGAAGACTTGAATGAGAGCAAGGAGAAAGTTAATGAAATAGCTCATAGATTCCAGGCGATCTTCAACTCTGTCAATGATGGGCTGGCTATCATGGACGAAAGTCTAACAGTTGAAGAAGTGAATGACTATCGTCTTGAGGTTTTGGGGGTGAGCAGAAACGAAGTTAGTGGTAAAAAATGTTACGAAGTATTTCAACACCGAGATAAGCCCTGTGAGATCTGTCCGGTTCAACCGGTATTCGAAAAGGGTGAAATGGTTCGTTTGGAAAAATCAGCAGTCTTGGAAGACGGTGCCGTAAAGTATTTTGATACTCAGGGATCCTCCATCTCTGATCATAGAGGGAATGTAGTGCAAGTAATAAGTTCAATAAGAGACATCACCGAGCGAAAGAAGATAGAGGATGAACTGAAAGCGAAGAATGCCGAGATGGAGAGATTTGTCTATACGATTTCCCATGACCTTCGATCTCCATTAATCACGATAAGCGGCTTTGCAGGTATGCTCAAGAGAGATATCGAAAAGAGTAAGAGAGAAGATATCGAGACCGATCTTTAGCAGATAAAAGACGGCATCGAGAAGATGGATCACCTCTTGAGAGATACGCTCGAACTTTCCAGAATAGGAAGAATAACGAATCCGCCGGAAGATGTCTCCTTCAAAGAGATCGTTAAAGATGCTTTGGATCAGATCTCCGGAGAGATAAGTTCCAATGAGAAGAATATCGAGATCATTGCGGAAGATTCCTTATCAAAATCAAAAAAAGAGAAGATCGTTCATGTTGATAGAGAGAGGATCGTTGAGGTGCTTACAAACCTCATCGGAAACGGTATCAAGTACATGGGTGATCAGGATCATCCAAAGATCGAGATAGGTTATAAAAGTAATGAGAACGTCTTCTTCGTCCGCGACAACGGGATCGGCATTCTACCGGATCAGCACGAGAAGGTCTTTCAATTATTCTACAAGATAGATGAGGAGAGCGAAGGGAGTGGCGCAGGACTTTCAATCGTAAAACGAATAGTTGAGGTGCACGACGGTAAAATATGGATAGAATCTGACGGTAAGAAGGGAGAGGGATCCACATTCTGCTTCACGCTTCCAGAGCCAGAAGTAGAAGAAAGGGTAAATAATGAGGAATAGAGTAGACTTGTTGCGAAATAGTAGGTTGAAAATTGGTAAAGAAATGCAAAAGTAGAGTTTTATGCCGTGTGAAGCCATCAGAAGTATCGAATATGACCAAATTTGGCATATAAGTACGTTTACACGGATCAAGAAAATATTACGACTGCATAATATAAACGAAGAATGGATAAGCGCTGAAAGAATAAGCCAACATTACGAATATTTGGTCGATTAAAGGATGTTAACGGGTTTTTGTTATTAGGCAACAAGTCTAATGTATGGTCATTTTCAAATCGAGATAAAGTTATGGAGCTATATCTGAAATGTTGGACGCAAGAAGAGATAGCGGAAAAAATTGCCATAAAGCGTCGAAGAGTGGCTCAAATCATCGAAGATGGCAAAAATTCCTTCGCGAAGGAAAAATTGCCATTGGCTTCTCTTCAACTTTATAACGTCTGGTCATTTGGAAACCGAGAAGCAAAGGGACGCAAAAGGAGATAGGCGATGTTGTAGGGCTTGACCATTCGGCAGTCAGTAAAATTACGCAAAATAGTAATTTTACTAAAATTCATAAGAATACAAAGAAGGTAAACCAATTGAGGGAACGGCAGAGTATATCATACCACCTTCACAAGAAACGTGCGTTCTGCCGATCAAAAATATGCTAATTCTAAGCGATGAACAATTAATCATAAATAGGTAAAATGTTAATCAGCAGTTATGCACCGAGTAACCATAAGCCTCCCGGATGAGATCTTGGAAAGAGTGGATAGGAAAGCTAAAAAAGAAAATCTGTCCCGCTCTGCGTGTATTGATGAGTTAATCACTTTTGGGATAACAGGCGATAAAAGTGATGAAGAAGTTAATCGTTTAAAAGGTGAGAATGAAAATTTTAAAAGACAAGTCTCAAATCTGGAAGATGAGGCTACATGGCTGCGGGGCGAATGTTCAAAGTTAAGCGATGCTATGATTCAAAAGGCGCTGCCGAGAAAAAGTGTTTTTTCCAAATTGAAATTCTGGGAGAAAAGGTGAAAACGTGCGTTCTAATGCCGGCATACTCCTTCAGAATTTGAGCGTTACCCATCTAAAGTAACCCATCTTCAACACATTTTATGACGTGGATTGATACCCTTGATACCCTTGATACCCATCTTCCATACTACCTTCTATTTTCTATTGTTCTAGTTTGTATTTCCAAAAGCCAGTATACAGATAGGGTATCAAGGGTATCAAGAGTATCATCGTTTTATGATAAACCCCCTCGTATCTATCATATACTTTTATCTTATTCTTTTAGACGTTCCAAAAGCCAGTATACAGATAGGGTATCAAGGGTATCAAGAGTATCATCGTTTTATGATAAACCCCCTCGTATCTATCATATACTTTTATCTTATTCTTTTAGACGTATGCCTATCCACCCTTTCTCTCTCTTTCCTCCATATCTTACAAGCCCTTTACTGATTCTCGGTATTCTTGATAGGTCTCTTCCGAAAGAATCTACACTCTTTATCCCAATCCCTCTTTCCTCACAAGACTCTTTATACCGATCATAAAGTTCTACGGTGGCAGTCTTGGCGGACACATCCATAACGCACTCTGCATCAACGAAGGCATGAACAGGATTTGACATCATCACCAGCCGCTCCTTTGCCTCTTCCTCTTTTGATGATACTATGAACTCCCAGTTATTATCTTTTAAGCATCTCAAACCTTCCAAAGCCCAATTAAGTATCCCTGAAAGCTCCGCCTCTGCAATCCTCTTTCCGATATCCTTTACAACATTTGACCCTTCGAAGACATTGGGGAAATCCACCGCCAGAACTCTCCACCAGAATGCGTTGCTTACGTCTGCGATCTGGGGATACTCATTGGCATAGATGAAGAATTTAGAAAAGTTTTGAAACTCTATCGGGTCTCTATTTTTTACGTCGGAATATATTATATCCCCGCCTGTGCACGCCTTAAAGACGGTTGATTTTTCTAATATTCTCGGATCCGGCTCTCCTATTATGTTGGCAAGCTTCCCGAAGAGATGCCTACGATCAAATCGCCCATGCTCGAGGGTGCGAAGATCGATATGTGTGACGTTTTTCGATCCTAGCATTGCCCTTAAAATCTCCGCCAGCTGTGTCTTCTCGTTTGCCCCTGATCCATACCACCAAAAAGAGATCTGTGTCGGCATCTGTGGATATAGACAATATCCAAATTGTTCCCGAATGCTCTCGATGGTCTCTTCTGCCCCCATAAAGACCTCTCCCAAAAACTTCTTGAATTTGGGACATTTCGCCTTTGGGTCATACTTCACAGGCAGTTTGAATGTCCAGATCTGATCTGGTGAGAATGTTTCCAGCTCCAACGTCTCAAGGTTCAGGATGCCGTTCCATAACGGGAGATACCCGTTCTCGCCGTTAACTCTCCCCCGCCGAATGAAAGAAGCGTCTCTAAGTTGATGTAATACCTCTAAAACTGTCTTCTGATGCGCAACCGTTCCAAACTTTCTCACCAGTAGGGATCTTATCTGTTCCTCGCCGGTAGGATCGTATATCCCGTTTAGATAGATGTGGAGAACCTTCGTGTCTATCGGAGTGATAAAAGGATAATCCGTTCTTAATCGATTGAGGAGCGTCTTTAAATCAACGCATAACCGTTTCTTATCATCTGTATAAGCTCCCCATCTCCCGTCATACTCTCCTTCCTCATCGCCCCACTGTTCATCAACAGGGTCGATCTTCTGATCGAAGAGATCTTTCTTTTCTTCAAAATAAGGTGTGTCATCGCCAAAAACATCGTCATACCATCTTTTCTTGGATTCTTCTCTTTCTCTCGAACAATCCTCATCCGAATCGAAATGTTTATCTTTATTGGATTCTTCTTTTGTCATGTGTTAAACGCTCCTTGTGTGTTTGTCTCCTGCCCCGCCTCTAACGGGGCAGTTTTTTAACTTCAATCACTCTCCTCGCTCTTTTCTTTTCCGATTTTTTCCACGAGGATCTTCATATCGCTCAAAAGATTTTTCCTGCCTACTAAATTAGTGATGAGCCT
>CABGHH010000084.1 GCA_902158745.1 Candidatus Methanolliviera sp. GoM_asphalt | reverse complement strand
GATGCGAAATATAAAAAATTGTGTAAAATATGTTTTAAAATCTTCTAACATACAAAAAATGGCTATTGAAAAATGTGAAAAAGTTGAAAACCACTAGAAAAATCGATAGTGCCGGGAAAACAAAAGTAATATATCCTACTAGTAAACAAAGATGAGGAAGGGCACTTCTAATGTTCATCGTCTTGACAGGAGCTCAATTTGGGGATGAGGGTAAGGGAAAGATCGTTGATTTTCTCTCTAAGGATGCAGATATAATTGTGAGATTTCAGGGTGGGGACAACGCCGGGCACACGGTGGCGGTCGGTGATGATATTTTTAAGCTCCACCTGATACCTTCTGGCGTTATATATGGAAAGAGGCTTTTGATTGGACCTGGGGTCGTTATGAACCCGCTCTTCCTTAAAGGTGAGATGGAAAGCTTGAAAGAAGAGGGGCTAAATGTTGGTCCAAAGATGCTTGGAATCGATGCTAAGACGAGCATAATAATGCCGTACCACATCGAGATGGACAGGTTAATTGAGGAGAGAAATAAAGATAAGATAGGAACCACAAAGAGAGGGATAGGCTTCGCTTACGCCGATAAAATATCGAGGAATGAGGTTAGACTTATAGATCTCATCGATGAGGAGAGATTTTTTAAGATCTACGAGGATATAGCCCCTTTGAAGGAGGGGGTCATTGAATTATTGGGAGGAGACCCTGCTATCGTTAGGGATCGTGAGAAGATAGCGGCGTACCTCGATGTTGGAAAATTTTTGAAGGAATTTATCGTGGATGTCTCTTATGATGTAAACAACGCGTTAAATAGGGGGAAAAATGTTTTGGCCGAAGGTGCCCAGGGCACATTTTTGGATGTGATACACGGTACCCAACGGTGGGTAACATCATCCAACACGATAGCCGGTGCCGCCTCTTCTTACATAGGCGTTGGGCCAAAGAGGATAGATGAGGTGTACGGCATCACAAAGGCATATATCACACGGGTCGGTGAGGGCCCTCTTCCCACAGAGATAAATGGAAGATTGGGTGATAAGCTTAGGGAGAGGGGAAAAGAGTATGGAACGACCACGAATAGACCGAGGCGATGTGGGTGGTTCGACGGTGTCTTATTCAGAAAGGCATTGAATCTGAATGGGTACACCAAGATAGCGTTGACCAAACTCGATTCTTTAGCTGGTATGGGCCCACTAAAGATATGCACGTCTTATAAACTGGATGATAAGATCTTGGAATATCCGCCTGACGACACCTACGATCTTATGAGGTGTAAACCGATATATGAGGAGTTGGACGGATGGGATGATGATTTGGATGGATATTCTACCTTTGATGACTTTCCAAAAGTCGTTAGAGATTATATAAGGAAAATAGAGGAGATAAGTAAAACTAAAATTAATTTAATATCTGTTGGAAAGAAGAGAGATCAGATTGTTATAAAGAGTGATTAAATCAAATTCTTCTGTGAATGCCAAAGTTCTCTCCTCCTCGCCTCCAATAGATCGTTCTTCTTTCCCAAATATTCTGCGGCGGAGAGTATCTGAACATCCTTTTCTTCTGAATATTTATAGAGATCAGCAATTTTTTCCTTATAATTTATATCCCTCAAGAGGTGATGATCCATGATCATCTTTTTAACATCGGTCTCATCGATTATTCTCTTCAAATTTTCTATGGAATCCTCAAGACTTTTTGCAGAATATCTGAATCCGAGCATGTATGTCATTGGCCCATCTATAAAGATAGTCTTTGGAGATTTTTCCAATATGAACGTTATCTGATCTTCTAAAGAGGGGCCTTCGACATCGCTCGTGAAGAGAAAACTCTCTTTCTTATATGAGATGAAGACCTCAATGACATAACCGAGTCTATCATTTGCCCCGTGGAATACAGGGTTAGAGAAGCTTATCTGCGTTCCCCCAACGTCAAATTCTCTTCCGTCGGCAACATTTATATTTGAATTGTCTCCGAGTCTCTTTATAAGATCACTCGATCTTTTACGCTGGCTCTTGTTGATCTTATTCTCATAATCTTTGATCCAGAGCTCTTTTCCTTTTAGGAGATCCACCTCCAAGGGATTATAGTGATCGTAATGATAATGCGTTATGAAGACGTATCGACTTCTTTGCAGATATTTTTTGACCTTTTTCCAACAATCTTCTTCTCTCTCTACTTCAATTGGATGAGGAGGAAGATTGAATCTTCTCGGCGCGAGGGAGACTCCGGGATCTATGATAACTTTCAGATCTTTCGTCTCCAAAAATGTTGCCATCGACCTCACGCCGAAGCTTTCATAGGCGAGAGGAAAAATGTCAAGCGACATTATGCATATATCGTCTCAGATTGCATCTTCTTATAAGTGTAATTAGCTCCTCTTTGCATGATCTCTTCGGTGGCGTCCAAGATGTCTTTCATGCTGACCTCTTCTCGCTCCTTTCTTATAGCGTTCATTCCGGCTTCGGTGGCAATTGCTTTTATATCTGCTCCTGTAGCGCCTTCAGAAAGTCTTGCAATCTCTTCGATGTTCACGCCCTCTGCAAACGGCATTTCCTTCGTGTGTATGTTTAATATATCTTTTCTTCCCCTCAAACTTGGCATTGGGGTCTCAATAAGCCTGTCAAACCTACCTGGCCTCAATAGAGCATCGTCTAACATGTCTATCCTATTCGTCGCCGAGAGGAGCTTTACGTTCCCCCTCGGATCGAAGCCGTCTATCTCTGCCAAGAGTTGCATCAACGTTCTCTGAACCTCTCTATCTCCAGATGTGGTATCGTACCTCTTAGAGGCGACCGCGTCTATCTCATCTATGAATATTATAGAGGGAGCCTCTTCTCTTGCCATCTGGAATAACTCTCTAACCAGCCTTGCCCCCTCGCCTATGTACTTCTGGACAAGCTCCGAAGCCACCACCCGTATGAACGTTGCCTCCGTAGCTTTTGCCACCGCCTTTGCAAGCATCGTTTTACCAGTTCCAGGGGGTCCATAAAGAAGCACGCCGCTAGGGGGATCTATTCCAATCTTTTCAAAGAGCTCGGGTTTCTTTAGTGGTAATTCAACAGTCTCTTTGATGGCGTTTATCTGTTCTTCCAATCCACCTATGTCACTGAAATCAACATCGGGAGATTCTATAATCTCCATTCCATAGACTGCCGGATCCTTTGGCATAGGTATGATATCCACTATAGCAGAAGTTTGCTGGTTGAGTGCAACATGTGTTCCAGGCTCTAATTTATCATGGAATGATTTTGAAGCACCAACCATAAATCTTGGCCCGGCACTGCTCTTTATGATCACCCTACCATCTTCCAGAACGTCCAAGACCGTTCCCAAGATGAGAGGGGGTAATCTCATTCTTTCAAGTTCGCCCCGAAGCCTTCTGAGCTCTCTCTCATACTGTAATCTAAGATTCTCAAGAGACTTCTTTTCAGCCCCAGACATCTCGCACATCTCTTTTAAACGTGAATTCTTCTTCTCAAGTTGTTTTAAGCGATCCATCAAATATTTTGTGAACTCATCACTTGAAGTCTCTGTCAATTCTAAAACCCGAAATATATTTAAAGGTTATAGTATATATCTTTTTTGAGGGTTGCCCATGCAATGTGAGATATGTGGTGCGGAGATTATGGGTGAAGCAACGAGAATAGAGGTGGATGGCGCAGTATTAGACGTATGTTCAAGGTGCTCTAAATATGGAAAAAAGGTGTATGAGAGGGAAAAGATCTCTGATGCACCTGCCGGACGTGAGAGATCGTTCGAAGATAACATTTTTCCCAAAAATAAGAGTGTACCTAAAGATATGGAAGAATTGGTCCCGAAATATGACAAGATCATAAGAAGGGAGAGGGAGAAACAAGGGTGGACACAGAAGGAGTTTGCAGATAAGATAAATGAAAAAGTGAGCATCATAAAGAAGGTGGAACGGGGGGAGATAACTTTAGAAGATGGAATAAGGAGAAAGATTGAAGATATTTTTGAGATAAAATTGACCGAGATGGTGAAGGAAGTGCACACCCATGCAAGTGTGAGAAGAGATTTGACGTTGGGGGATGTAGTGCAGGTAAAGAAGGATAAATAATGGAAATAACGATAGACGAGGGTGTAGAACTATTAAAAAAGGAGGAAGTGATCGCTTATCCAACTGAGACCGTTTATGGGATGGGAGCAAATATCTATTCCATAAGAGCGATAAATAAAATATTTGATCTCAAGAAGAGGCAGATAGATAAACCGATATCGATCGCGATCTCAGATTTTTATATGATGGAAGATTTTGCTTTTCTGCCAAATAGAGATGTGGTCAGGGTTCTTCTCTCAAGACCTATCACGGTGATCTTAAAGAAGAAAAGATCGGTTCCAGATATATTGACGGGAAGAACGGGAAAGATTGGGATGAGACTTCCAGAACACCCGGTTGCCCAAGATATAATCAAAAAGTTCGGGAGCCCAATTACCTCAACGAGCGCAAATATCTCCGGGGAAGAACCACCCAAATGTGTAGAGGATATTCCATTCGATATTCCTGTGATCAACGGTGGTGAGGTCTCCGGGGTGCCTTCCACGGTAGTGGATCTGGTCGATAAAAAGATAATAAGGAATGGCATGGACGATGAATTTGCAAAGAGGGTATTGAAAGATTTTGGAGTGATTCGATGAAGGCGTTTGATATGCTAAATGTGATAGATAGGGAGAAGAAATCAAGAGATATTGGACTTACGATGGTGTTAGATAAGGGCCTTGGTCGTAACGCCGCAGACGATCTGATGGAATACGCGGATTATATCGATGTGATCAAGCTTGGGTGGGGAACGCCGAGGTTCTGTCAGGAGACTACGGTCAAAGAGAAGATTGCATGTTATAGAGAGAACGATATCCTCGTGAGTAATGGAGGAACATTGTTTGAGATCGCATATTCTCAGGGAAGAGTCGATGATTTTTTGAGATACGCCCAAAGAATAGGCCTAAATTCGATCGAGGTATCGGATGGTTCAATCGATCTCGAGGGTGAGAAGGCAAAAATAATTCGAAGGGGAATAGAGATGGGTTTTGAAGTATTTTCAGAGGTGGGAAAGAAGGAGCCGACCGAAGACGCAAAACTTACAATTGATCAGAGAATTGATGAGGCGAAAAGCGATCTCTCTGCTGGTGCATCTAAGGTGATCATAGAGGCGAGAGAGGGAGGGAGAGGCATCGGCATATTCGATAAAGAGGGAAATGTGAAGAAAGATATGACAAGAGAATTGATAGAGAAGATAGGATTAAAAAATATTATGTTTGAGGCACCTATGAAGAGTCAGCAGGTTTATTTGATATTAAATTTCGGCTCAGATGTTAGTTTAGGTAATATAAAAACAGATGATGTGGTTCCCCTCGAGACGTTGAGGAGAGGATTTAGAGGCGACACGTTTGGCAAATTATAGTATAAGTATCGGCAGATTCAAGAGAGATGAATTGAACGTGGTCATCGACGTACTGAGAGCATCGAGCACGATCGTTGTGGCATTGGCAAGTGGGATAAGAGAGATTGTTCCGATAGGCACAGAAGAGGCGGCACTTGAACTGAAAAAGGAAGGATACACTATAGCAGGAGAGTATGAAGGGATCAAGTTACCCAAGTTCGATATAGGAAATTCTCCTGTTGAACTTTTGGAAGAGATCGAGAGATCGAAGATAGAGAAGCTCGCATTGAAGACGACGAACACGACAGGAAAATTGATTGAGATGAAAGATGCCCTCATCTGCTCGAGCTTAAATTTGACGGCGATCAAGAACGTCCTCAAAATATTGAATAAAAAGGATAAAAATACAAATATAATTGCCGTGGGGAGCGAACATGGAATTACAGAGGATCTAGCGGTCGCATTTTCACTCTATGCCAATCTAAACGGTGAACTAAAGATAGAGAAAAATTTTTTGAGGGAATGTATCTTCAAATCTAACACGGCGAAACATCTGATAAAATTGGGTTATGGGAGCGACGTTAAATTCATCTCTAATATCGATAGATACAACGTTGTTCCGGTGATGCGGAAGGGCATTATAAGAAGGTTATGAAGAATGAACCCTGAAGCATATATACTAAACGTGATGCGAGAAGAGGGGATAGAGTACGTCACCACCCTTCCCTGCGAGAAGATAAAGAACTTGCTTAACCTACTTCCATCTCGCTTCAACGAGATAAAATTGACGCGGGAGGAGTGTGGGCTTGGAATATGCTCCGGGATATATCTCGCGGGCGGAAAGGCGGCGATGGTAATTCAGAGCACCGGTCTCGGAAACTCGATAAATGCGATCACCTCCTTATGTAAAACATACGGAATAGCGATACCAATCCTCGCGAGTTGGCGCGGCGTATATGAAGAGAGTATTCCAGCACAGATTCCACTCGGAAGAGCTCTTCCGAAGATCTTGGATGCAACGGAGATACCATACAAGACAATAGAAGAAGAAAAAGAGATTAAAAAGATAAAAAACGTGATAGAAGGTGCTTATAAAGAAAATACCCCTTATATTGCATTGATCTCCCCAAAAATTTGGGAAGGAAGCACGTTAAAAACAAAGATCAAATATCCAGAAAGAAAGATCGAAATTTCACTGAAATATGAGAAATCATTCAAAGATCCTGAAATGACGCGCTACGAAGCAATATCCTGCATCTCAGAATATCTTGATGGAAAACCGGTTATATCTAATATAGGTATTCCGAGCAAGGAGTTGTATGTGATAAAAGACCAGCCAACAAATTTCTACATGCTCGGCAGTCTCGGTCTGGCATCTTCTATCGGGCTCGGCGTCTCGACTCATCTTGCACGAGAGGTGATCGTTCTGGATGGAGATGGAAGCATATTGATAAATCCAAATGCCCTCATAGATATCGCTAATTATCCATCTAATCTGACGATATTTTTGCTCGATAACGGTGCACACGGTTCAACAGGAGGTCAGATGACTTCCTCATACAATAAGATAGATCTCGAATTGATTGCAAGGGCGTTTGGGATTAAAGATACGTGGAAGGTATCGAAGAGAGATGAGATGGACGAGGTTTTGAAGGAACGGAC
>CABGHH010000083.1 GCA_902158745.1 Candidatus Methanolliviera sp. GoM_asphalt | reverse complement strand
GCAGATAAACATAGCCGTTTTAGAAGGATATTCAAACGATTTGAGAGAGAAGAAGAGCAGGATAGATGAGATTAAAGAAAACTTAAGAGATGTAGATGAGAAGATACTCTTGCTTAATAAGATAGAAGAAGAGAAGGATAAGAAGGAGAAAGAGAGAAAAGGGGTGGAAGAACTATATAATAAATATACAGATGCCGATAAATCATTGCAGTTATCTAAAGATCCTTCCAAATTGAGAGAGGAATTAAAAGAGCATGAAGATAAGATAAGATCCCTTAAATGCGAGATAGATCGCATGGGAAGAGAAGTCAGCATCTCACCTGAAGAGGTCGATTTCTCATTAAAAAGATTGAGAACGCTTGAAGGGAAGTTAAACGTCCTTAAAGGGGAAGTTAAAGATAAGCAAAGGGTCTTGGAAGAACTGGATAGAACGAAGAATGATATAGAAAACCATATAAAAGAACAAAAAACGCTTGGATACCGTATTGAGGAGATCGGTTACGATGAAGAACGCCACAGAGAGATAGAGACGAAATTCAAGGAGAAACAAGAGAAATACAATTCATTGGAAGGGAAAAGAAGAGAGTTAAACGGGCGATTCAAAGAGATCTCTGCGAGAATAAAAGAGCTTGGAGAAGAGATAGATAAATTAAAAGAGGACGAGAGAGAACTCAAAAGACTCTCGAAGTTTATCAAGTTTTTGAAGGATATAAGAAACAGCTATGGCAAAGACGGAGTTCAGAAGGCATTGAGAGAAAGATCGATGCCCATGATCGAGAGATACACGAGAGAGTTCTTCAACGAATTCGGTTTTGAATACTCAGATATTAAATTGAGCGAAGATTACGAGGTCACACTATTCGGTCCATCCGGCGAGAACACGTTGGACATGATGAGTGGGGGAGAAAAGATCTCGATAGCACTGGCGTTGAGGCTTGGGATCGCAAAGGCACTTGCCATGGGAAAGATCGAACTTATGATACTTGATGAACCCACGATTCATCTCGATTCGCAGAGGAGGCATGATTTGATAGATGTCTTCAAGAAGTTATCCGCAATTCCTCAGATGATAATCGTGACACACGACGCGGATTTAGAAGAGGCCGCCGATTGCGTTCTGACGATAACGAAGGAGGGGGGGAGATCGAAGGTGGTTGAAAATTTAGAAATGCACAGCGTCTTTCTATAACCAAATCCCCATTGGATATAAGATGAGATTTAGGTCATTTATCTGTATTTATTCGGCGAATTTATCAATTTAAGAGATGAGATGAAGAAATGTCAAGTTGGACGCGATAAATTTTGACGAGAAGGGTGATACAGAAGCAGTCGCAAATATTCATTCATTAGAAATCCTCTACAGACAGATATGAACCGAGTATCTTTAAAAATGATGCTTTCTTCTTTATCCCATCGATTGCACTTCTGCATTTCTCTTCTTCTAAACTTCCCTCAAAATCCACGAAGAAGACGTATTCCCAATTCTTATCTCTGCTCGGTCTCGACTCAAGCTTCGTCATATTGATGTCCCTCCTTGCCAGTTCACCAAGACAGTCATATAATGCGCCTGGAACGTGGTGTGTCGCGAAGACGATCGAGGTCTTCATCGCTTTTTTTTCTTTTGATGAGATCAGCGATTGCATGCCAAGATCTGGTAGCGAAATCGCGAAGAATCGGGTGTAATTGTGGATATCATTCTCTATGCCCTCTTTCAATATCTTCATCTGATATATCACAGCCGCCCTCTTCGACGCGATCGCTGCCTCTCTCTTATCATTACGATCAGATATCATCATTACACTGCCCGCTGTGTTGTACGTGGGAATCCTCTCCCATGTATATCGATTGAGAAAATCTCTACACTGCCTAAACCCCTGGGGGTGCGAATAAACTTTTTTAATATCTCGTATCTCGGCACCAACATGCCCTATAAGGCAGTGGACGACCCGGAGTTTTATCTCGGCGACGACACAAAGGTCGAAATCGAGCAGTAGATCGCACGCCTCATCTATATTTCCTTCTCGTGAATTTTCGACGGGTAATACGCCATAATTCTCCTTTCTATCTTCCACCGCACGCATGACGTCTTTAAACGTCTCATAAGGAACTGTCTTGATATTATTATATGTAAAATATTTGAGCGCGGCTTCCTCGCCGAACGCACCTCGCTCTCCCTGGAATGCGATTGAGAGATTTGTTGAGTTATTTTTCATAATACAAAAGATTAAAAAGCATATCCCTATCTTAATCTTTTCGAGGTAGATGAATTGAGTTGGGTATATATTGATGGGAAATACTATAGGGAAGAGGATGCCAAGATATCGGTATTCGATCATGGATTTTTGTATGGGGACGGCGTCTTTGAGGGAATACGGGCATACGACGGAAGGGTATTTCGGTTGAAAGAGCATGTGGATAGATTGTACGATTCTGCAAGGGCAATCTTGCTGGATATTCCCATAAGTAAAGAAGAGATGATCGAACGCGTATTGGATTGCTTGAGAAAGAATGAGCTTGAAGATGCATATATAAGGCTCATCGTAAGCAGGGGGAAGGGAGATCTTGGTATGGATCCAAGTGGATCACCCAAGCCGTCTATAATAATCATAGCCAAAGAGTGGGGTGCACTATATGGAGATCTGTACGAGAAAGGATTGAACGCCGTGACCGTATCGGTCAGAAGAAACTCTTATGAGACGATGCCGCCGGGTATAAAATCACTAAATTATCTCAACAATATACTCGCGAAGATCGAGGCGGACGTGAAGGGTGGAGATGAGGCGATCATCCTCGACGTGAATGGATATATAGCCGAGGGGACGGGTGATAACATATTCATCGTGAAGGATGGGACGATAATTACACCTCCCACCACCACCAATCTCAAAGGGATAACGAGGGAGCTTGCCATAGTATCCGCCAAAGATCTTGGTCATGAGGTTAAAGAGATTTATTTCGGTATCTTCGAACTTTACACTGCCGATGAGGTCTTTGTCACAGGTACCGCCGCGGGCATCGCCCCCATAACGAAGATAGATGGGAGGATTATTAGAGAAGGAGATCCGGGGGAAATAACGAAAGCGTTGATGGAGAGGTTTAACGATGCTATAAAGGATGGGACGCCGATTTATCATGAATGAAAACCTGGTGTCCTTTGGGAGATGATTGCAAATCTTCGATTTGATTGCGAATCTTCGATTCGCAACATTGAAAATCGGAGATTTTCAAATGCAAACTCAAAAATCGAAGATTTTTGAATGATAAATTGGTCGGGCATTGTAGGAGTTTTTTCGTAATTACAGATGGTTATATTCTTCTTCGTCCGCGACAACGGGATCGGTATTCCACCTGATCAGCACGAGAAGGTCTTTCAATTATTCTACAAGATATATAATAAGAGTGAGGGGAGCAGCGCAGGACTTACAATCGTAAAAAGGATAGTTGAGGTGCACGGCGGTCGAATCTGGATAGAATCCGGGGGTAAAAGGGAGAAGGGTCTACATTCTGCTTTACACTACCGATGGGTAAGGAGGACGAAAGATGAGAGAAAGAGCCTACGACCGGATCTGATACTTCTCGATCTACGGCTGCCATACAGCAACTTAATGATACGATGAACTCTGTTAAGGTACGCCTCTAAGACATCCTATGTGAGGGAGATGAAAAATCCATTTGTTGATCTTCAAGCATCTTCATGCGTATCTATAACTCTTCCAATGCATCTATAAACTCTTCCAATGCTTCTTTGAGTTTTTTGTACGTCTCCTCAAGCGCCTCTGGAATCACATCTACACCTGCCAAAACCGGCATAAAGTTTGTATCTCCATTCCACCTCGGGACAATATGGATATGTATGTGACCTTCTATCCCCGCACCGGCAACTCTTCCAATGTTCATACCAACATTGAAACCGTGTGGTTCCATACATCTCTTAATCACCCTTATAGCCAACTTACATAGATCAATGAGCTCGTAGATATCATCTGTATCCAATTTTTCTATTGCATCCACGTGTTTGTACGGGGCTATCATGAGGTGCCCGGGATTGTAAGGGTAGCGGTTCATGATAAGAAAAGAGCTCTTGCCTCTGTGTAGTATTAAGTTTTCTTCGTCTCTCTCTTCTCTCGGAAGGTCGCATAAGATGCACCCTTCATCTTTCGTCGCCTGTATGTATCCTATCCTCCATGGGGCAAAGATTTTATCCTTCATATTTAATACACCTTTACCTGATCAGATAAAAATATTCTTATGAAAAAGTTTTTAAATGAACATTAAGCAAAGGGGATTTGGTCGGGATAGCCTAGCCTGGTTAAGGCGCAGGATTGCTAATCCTGTGTTCCATGCGAACACGGGGGTTCGAATCCCCCTCCCGGCGTTTTTTAGTTAAGGGGAGTACTCAAAAATCGAAGATTTTTGGCATGTGAAAATCTTTGATTTTCACGGCACCAAATCAGAGATTTGGTTGCATATCAAAAAGCGAAGCTTTTTGAAGACTAAACGGGGGGTAAAAGAGGATTAGTAGAAGAGAGAGGATGCGTTTGAACGAGTGGAGACACATAACTAAGTTGGATCCAGATAAAGATAACACGGAAAAGATCGTGAAGACGGTGATGAATAGTGGAACGGATGCCGTTATGCTCTCTGGGACGATGGGGGTCACGAAGAAGAAGGTCTTAAATTTATTGGAGATGATCAGAGATTATGACATGCCAAAGATTCAGGAACCATCTTCTCCGGATTATATCCTCAAAGATGTTGACTATCTATTCATCCCATCCGTGATCAATACCGATGATCATAGATGGATATGTGGTATTCATAAGGAGTGGGTGCAGAATTTTGACATCCCATGGGATAAAGTGGTTCCAGAGGCGTATATCGTCTTGAATCAGTACTCATCTGTCGGAAGATTGACAGGATCAAGATGCGATCTGAACGAGGAGGAGGCGGTCGCCTATGCGGTGATGGCCGAAAAGTTCTTCAAATTCCCTATCATTTATATTGAATACAGTGGGATATATGGAGACGAGAAGATAGTTAGGGCAGTTAGCGACTCCTTAAAAGAGGCAAAACTCTTCTACGGAGGTGGGATCGATAACAAGGAGAAGGCAGAAGAGATGAGAAAATATGCCACGATCGTCGTTGGGAATATCGTTTATGAAGATCTAAATGCCTATCTGGAGACGATATGAGATGTCTGTTGATTGATGTTGGGTATGGAACAGAGGATATACTTTTCTACAACGATGAGGAAGATATTGAGGATAACATCAAGCTTGTTCTTCCCTCTCAAACGCGCTTGATAGCCGAAAAAATTAGGAGATCCAAAGGGAAAGAGATCTTTCTTAGGGGCTATACGATGGGAGGAGGTCCCTCTGTAAAAGCCATAAGAGAGCATCTCAAATCGGCAGATGTCTATGCCACGAGAGAGGCCGCGATGACGGTTAGAGACGATTTAAACGTCGTTGAAAAGATGGGGATAAAGATAATCGGGAAAGACTTTGAGAAGGATGATGTGATCAGGATAGATCTTAAAGATGTTGATTTAGATTTTTTAGAGGAGATAGGAGAGAAGTTTTGTTTTGGTGTGCAGAGGAAGATCGCCATTGCCGTCCAGGACCACGGGCACAAAGATGGAATCTCGGACAGAGAATTTAGATTCAAGATGATAGAAGACTCTCTTAAGAATGGAGGTAAAATGGATAATTTCGTCTTCGCCGGGAAAGTACCGGAATATCTGACACGGCTTTCTTCTCTTCAAAAAATGCTTAAAGAAAGAAAATATGAGCCACTACTCATGGATACTGGACCTGCGGCTATCTTTGGGTGCTTAGAAGATGAAACCGTATCAGAAAAAGAGAATAAATTGATAATAAATGTTGGGAATGGGCACACGCTCGCGGCAATTCTTGCAGGAGAAAAGATATCTGGAATTTTTGAGCATCACACGAGATCTCTAACAGCTACAAAACTGGAAAAATTTGTCAAAAAACTTTGCGATGGAAGATTGACCTTCAAAGAGGTTTTCGATGATGGGGGACATGGTGCCTATATAAAAGAGGTCATTGGATTTGAAAATATTGATATAATTGCTGTAACCGGGCCCAAAAGGAGACTTTTAAAAGATGGTAAGTTAAAGATAAAGACATACATGGCAGCTCCATACGGCGATATGATGCTCACCGGATGCTATGGGCTTTTGAATGCTTTTAAGAACCTACGATGATCGGTGTTATCCAGACCTCTATGACAGAGGCGAGCAAGAGCATAGGTATTACGAGGCGAATAAAGATCTTTAAGCTATTCGTAAATGACTGCGTTAAGTCTGGAGCAGGTTTCTCCAAGAAACGGTTCAAAAAGATAAAACCAAGTTTTATCCCAAGGGCACAACTAAGGATCACCGCCGAAAGTTCAAATATTCCATGCGGGAGTAATGCCGCAAGGATATAATAAATTCCTTTATCTAAATAAACATGATAGGAGAGATCTCCAAGGATGAATCCATTGGCAGATAATACAACAATGGGAAAAATTCCAAAAAATATGCCGAATACGATTGCTAAGAAGCTTGTTAGAAGATTATTTCCAAAGATAACAAGCATCAATTTATATTTTGGCATATCCATGAGGGGTTCAAATATCTGTTGAAAAGAGAGGATGATGCCGTCTGATGAGGGGTGAAAGAGAGCAAAGAGTATCCCAGCGACGATCGATGCGACGAATATAATCGCGGCAGGTATCAGGTAATTCCTAATGTTTATATCGAACTTCATGAAAAACCTCTGGTTCTGTCCACAAAAATCTTCGATTTTTGAGCGCACCCTTGTGCCCCATCCTTCGGGAGGATTTCAATTGATGGTATATGCCCCTTTGCGTCCCCGATGGAAAACGGGAACGGTGAACTTATGCCGTTGCCGCTGGAATATTTTTTAAACCCTCAAGCTTCTTCTTATCTTCTATATAAGCCGCCTTCACCTGCTCGACCATCGAATCGACGCTCTCGGCCCACGCTTTCCCCTCGGATGCTGAGACCCATTGCAATTTGAATCGTTTAGG
>CABGHH010000082.1 GCA_902158745.1 Candidatus Methanolliviera sp. GoM_asphalt | reverse complement strand
GAATGGGATGATTATCGTGTGCAGGTAACGGAATGGGAGTTGAAGGAGTATCTGTCGGTGCTGTGATCTTTTGCGTCTGATCGCATTTAGATAAATATAGGCAAAAAGATAAAAACTGTGATGATAGAATTTTATTTTTCCTTTATCTCTCCCCATCTTTCAACATATCTTTTAGCCTCTTCGATATATTCTTTGTACTTCTTTTCGACGTTCCTGATGCTGATGACCGCGCCGATTAAATGGTTGGATGCGTCGAAAATTCCCGATGCAGAATATATCATCGAAAAACGTTCTCTCTCTTTGTTCATCGCCTCCAATTCCACGTCCATAATCTTTTCACCGGTCTCCAACAGCTCTCTAATTTCTTTCACAAGGAACGGCGCCTCTTCTTCAGGTAGTATCTTATCCGCCAATCTTTCTATCGTTAAACCGATACATTCTTCTTTTGTATATCCAAAATCGCCCTCAAATTCTTTATTTATGTATGTTACAAAGCCTTCTCTATTGAATACGAGTAATATATCAGGAGAGGAATCCATCGCCACGTTAAGATATACTACCAGCTCTTCAATCTTTGCCTCGCGCTTACGCTCTTCCGTTATATCTTTAATTACGAGCACCCTTCCGATATTATTTCCCTTTGCATCCTTCAACAACGACTCGGAAGCCAATCCGATGATCTCTTTGCCATTTTTATGAGTGTAAGGTATCTCGACGTTCGTAACCATTCCTTTCTCATAAACGGGCTTCCATAATTTTTCTTCTCTGATCTCCGTTAACTCCGGTGTCACGAACGGCTGTTCTTTAGTTCTCTTCCCAAGCAACTCCTCCGGTTTATATCCAACGACCCGCCCCCATGCCGGATTTGCCCTCACCCACCTTCCTTCATTATCGACGACACAGATAGGATCTACAATGGCATTTATTATCTGATCGGAGAACGCCTTTGCATCTTTTATCTCTTCTTCTCGCTTTCGCAATTCACTTATATCGGTAGCAGAATAAATTATAGACGGTGGTCTGCCTTTAATTAAAGAAGTATTCGCAACGACAGGCAGCTTGGTTCCATCCGGACGTGAGAAATAAGTCTCAAAACCATGCACGTATCCTTTCTCGATGGTCCCGTTAACTAATTTCTTTTTGATCATTAATTGTTCTTCTTCACTATAAATATCTCCAACAGGTACGTTCACCAATTCCTCTTTACTTCTACCGGTTAATTCTTCCATCGCTGGATTGCAATCCAGTCTTTTTCCATTTAACCCGATCAGCGTTAATGGCACCGGCGATGAATTAAAGAATTGTTGGAAATATGCTTTGCTTGATTCGAGTTCCTCAACGAGGCGTTTGTGCTCAAGCGCATTCGTGAGAATTTCTCCCACTATCTTGATCAGCGAGATGATCTCTTCCGACCATCTCTTCTCCGCTCGTACCGAATCGAACCTTAAAAATCCAACCAGAGACCTACCATAAACCATCGGAACGATGATGAGCGATTGGATGCCTTGCGGTTGCAGGATCTCTTTTTCGGCACTTGCCTCGGGAGGAAGGTCGGCGACACGGGGGACATAGACGGTCTCGAACTGGTTGAGTTTCTCCATCCACCACGGAAAGGTATCAACGGGCAATTCCTTCAGATTATTAATCTGTGGCTCGATCCCTTCGGCACACCACTCGTGCGTATTGTCCATCTTCGTTCCGTCGTCGGAAAGCAGAAAGACATAACTACGGTCAACACCGACAAATTCTCCGATCGCCTGCAACGCTTGTTTTATCCCGCCATCAACTTCATCCGATGCGAGGTTGATGAAGCTTGTCGATATGGAGGTGATGAGTCTGTCAAATTCGGATCGATACTCTAATGCCTTCTTTGCCTGTCTTCGCTCGGTGACATCGTTGCCGGCGCACAAAATTTCAACCACACGCCCATTTTCATCAAAAACGGGTTTGTTTGTCCAGGAGACCCAGATCCGCTCTCCGTTATTCCCCATGTTCTCATTTATGTTGCTTTTATATTTTTCTGGATTTCTTCCGATACCGAGGATCATCTCTTTTAGATCTCTACCCGTAGATTCTGTCTCTGGAATGATCGTTCCAACGACATTTTGACCGATGATCTTTTCTTTAGTGTATCCAAATAATTCCTCGGCAAAATTATTGAAGAAGATGATCGTTCCCTCTGCGTCCATCAGCAGAACTATGCTGTTCACATCTTCAACGAGTTCACGATAACTTGATCTGCTCCCTTCTATATCTTTCTTCTTCAATTTCACCTTCTCTTCACCTCAATTTTTCTGCTATCTTTATCAACTCGTCGTCGGATGGTGAGACCTTCGTCTCGACCACGATCTTTCGAATCTCTGTTAGAATCTTTTCGCAGTCTTCCTCAACAAGATTGATACCGAGTTCTTCAAATTTATGATGAATGGCGTGTGCACCCGAATGTTTGCCGATCACCAGATGTCTCCTCAATCCGACCTCTTCAACGATCGTTATCTTCCTTTCGCGCGCAGGAAGTGTATTCATAATCTCTCGTCTCTCTTACAATTGCAATCTATCGTGCAATTCAGACAATCTTGAACCCTATAACCATTACCTGCATCTCCGGCGTCATCGAAGAACATCTCCTTTGATACTACTTGCTGTATTTTACCGCTCTTTAAAATCACAAACCTATCGCCCATCTCCCTTGCATCGGCTAAATTATGCGTGACAAATATCGTTGTGATCCCCAATCTCCTCTGTATCTGACAAATTTCTCTTCTCAGGCATCTGCAGATCCCGGCGTCAAGACTGTTGAAAGGCTCATCTAAGAGTAATATCTTTGGAGAGGAGGCAAGTGCCCGTGCAAGAGCTACTCGCTGTTTTTCGCCACCGCTGAGAGTCTTTGGATACTTCTGTTTTAGATGCTCTATCTTCATCAACTTTAACAGTTCATTCACCTTCTGTATAATCTCCTCCTTCTCTTCCCCATTTACTCTTAAACTGTAACCGACATTGGAGGCAACGTCTAAATGAGAAAATAGTGCGAGATTCTGGAATAGGTAGCCGATCTGCCGCTCACTTGTTGGTATCTCATCGATTGGGATACCATCGAAGAGAACCGTTCCTTCGTAATCTATCAACCCAGCGATGATATTGAGCAGAGTGGTTTTTCCAGCACCGTTTGGTCCCAAAACCACCAACAACTCCCCATCAAATACCCCCATGTTCAAGTTGCTGAAGACATAATTTCCAATGTTCTTTAATTCAACGCCCGGCATGTACTACCTCCACCCAGCTGTGACCTTCTTCTCCATATATTGAAAAAATCGCTCAAATAATAGGCACATAACCGAAAGCACCATCAGGCAGACGATTATAATGTCAACCCGAAGCAGACTCTCCGCTCTCATCATCAGAGCTCCTATCCCTGTGGGAATTGCAACCATCTCCGCCGCGATCACCACCCTCCATGCCATACCTGCCTCAAGCCTCAACCCGGTGAAGATGTTTGGTATTGCCAATGGTAGGATAACCGTGGTCAGAATCTTTCTATCCGATGCACCCAAGGTTCTCGCTGCTTTGATGACGTCTTCATCAACACCTTTAATGCCCGTAATCGTGTTGTAGAGGACAGGAAAGAAGGAACAGAGAAATATCAATGTGATCGGCAACATCTCATTTATCCCCACCCAGATCATCAAGAGTGGTGCCCAGCCAAGCGCGGGGATCGGATAGAGAAGGGTGAAGATCGGATTTAGTGACTTGTTTATAACTTCTTTACACCCCATCCCAATTCCCATAGTAATACCAGCGACAGAACCCAACAGAAACCCAACCAATACCCTGAAGAGACTGCTCAGGAGATTATTTAATAAAACACCACCAACCGCTAATCGGTAAAACTCGCGTATCACGGCAGAGAATGATGGAAATATGTATGTTGGGAATATATTCAGTTGAGCGATGCCCTCCCATATCATCACAAATACGATGATCGGCAGTATTCCAACCAATACGTCCTTAACTTTCATAACTCCCGCAAGAATCTTGCGTCAAGAATATCCTCGGCTTTGATCCCTTCATCGATATAACCCAATTTTGCCATGTAATCTATCATCTCCTGGACGGATTCTCTGTTGATCTCGGTCGTGTAATTCAGTCTATTCATCGATCTTTGGATTACCTCTGGGGTCGTATCCAGTACATCGGCGAGGATTATAGAGGTGTTATCTGGATTCTCGTTCACCCAGTTCGTTGCCTTTTGGGTGACTCTCACCAGCTTTTTCACCGTCTCTGGATCGTTCTCTATGAGGTCTGTCTTCACGACGAGGACGCTTCCCTGCATATCCGGCCACATATCCTGACTTTTTATGAGCATATAAAATCCTTTGGACTCGGCGATGGTTGCGTGGTGTTCTGGAAGAAAGCTTGCATCCAATTGTCCAGTTTCAAGAGCAATAACCTGTTTTGATGGGACCATGCGCCGAATCTTGACATCTTTGAGGTTACATTCTTCGATCAGACGATTTAGGAGTAAATCCACCATTCCGCCCTCTCTCACGCAACCGATGATCTTACCATTTAGATCGGAGATCTTCGTAATTTCGGGACGGGCGACCAGACCATAACCGTACTTGTGGGTTCCTGCGACGATCTTTATCGGAACACCTCTGGAGTACGCCAGTATGGCTGGAGAGAGGCAGATATAGGCAATCTGAATATCTCCTCTGGCCATGGCGCTGGCAAGCCGCATTCCTGTGGCATAGCTCTCATAAGTGGTAAAATCGATTCCTTCATCTTCATACCACCCCTTCTCCTTTGCCACATAAGAAGATGCAGCATGGTCATTGAACTCAACTGCCATGCCGATATTGGTTTGTTTTTGCAGGTAACCAGCTGTAAAGACTGCCAAGAGGAGTATTCCAGCTATAATGAGAAAGACCAATATAGAACTAATCTTCACAGGAGATCATCTATCCATACTGCCCATACCGATCCAAAATCGCGTTTGCGATCAGATCTGAAAGATATATCCCACCGTGATATCCCATGATCCCATATCGGTAGTATCCAATCCTGTCATACACGGGAAATCCACATCTGACGAATGCGATATTATCTTCACCCGCAGGGATACTCTTCTTGCACATCGTATGGCCAAAGAGAATATCTGCATCTTTCTCCTTTACCGCCCGATGGAGATCATACAGATCGTTTCCGTTCAGAATCTCGCCATCAGATATCTCTTTTGCCGCATCCATGAAAGCGTTGCTCGACGTACTGCTCGCCAGGACGACGACTTCCATCCCGAGTTCAGACGCAAATTCTGCAATCCCGAGTGCAATGTCTGGATCTGCAAATATCGCGGCCTTCTTCCCATAAGTGAGCTGATGCACATCTACCATTGCATCTATCAGTTTTCCGCGCTCTTTTTCGAGTTCATAAGGAATCTCTTTCTCAGTAATATCACTTATAGCCTCAATGAATCGATCCGTCTTTGAAACCCCGATTGGACAGATCGCATCCGATCTCATCCCATACTTCCCTTTCAAGAATTTTGCGGCAGATCCCCCGGCGTGTTCACAGAGCGAGATGACGCCGCATGCGCCCGCACAATTCTCTATCTCCTCCACAGACGTTCCTCCATTCGGAAATGATGGCTTTGGAAGGATTATCGGAGCATCGAATGTATCCGAGATATCACTTAGAATCGTATATGAGACACCGAGTAAGTCGAGCATCCCTTTTATCTCTCGAATATCACCTGGATTTATCATTCCTGGTATGATATTCAGCTTCTCGTCTGATTCATCAAATTCTTTCGAAAGATGCGTAACGAACGCCTTCAATGCATTATCATACCCCGTGATATGTGATCCAACATAGCTTGGCGTGTGGATCGTAACGATTGGAATCACATCTTCTTCTTCGACTTCCTCTATCTCATCGATGGTCTCTCTCACAATTCCCTCAACGTCATCGCCTATGGTCTCGGAGAGGCATGTTGTAATCACGCCTATGAGTTCTGGGTTTCTCCTTGCAATCACGTTCTTTATGGAGGCGATCAAGTTATCTCTTCCACCAAATACGGATGCACCTTCACCAAGAGCGGTAACCGCAATCTGCGCCGGCTCCCTGAAATGGCGGTTGAACATTCGCATCGGATATGCGGAACAGCCCTGCGATCCGTGAATAAGAGGCACAGCGGCATGTATGCCCAACGTTGCGTGCATGGCACCGATCGGCTGACACATCCTTGAAGGATTAATCGTTACGCTTCGCATCTCCTCTCCTTATCATGCCCCACACCGGGGCGAAGATAGACTTCTCTACATCTCTCGCGAAGTTCAATAAACCGGAATAGACCGCATAAGGCCCCTTCTCATAGGAATGACCGTTTATGAATGGAATACCGAGCTTGTATGCGAGATACTTCTCCTTCAATCCAGAGATGAATATATCAGGCTTCAATTCGGTCAGCATCTCTTCGAGCTCGATCGAGTTCGGGTTGTCTATGACAATTGTTCCATCTTTAACACGCTCACATATCTTCGCATAATCTTCTTCGTGACCAAAAGTTGTTGCGGCAGCGATCGTCTCGATTCCTATCTCACGAAACATCCTCACCCAGTGCCATGCGCGAGGAGCCCCCTGATAGATGAAGATTCGCTTTCCCTCAAACTTCTCTCTATATTCTTCGATCTTCGGAGCCACCTTCGAGACTTCATCCGCTATTATCTCCTCTGCTTTATCTTCCAACCCGAAAAATGCCGCTACATCCCTCAATGCCTTGGAAGTCTGTTCTATTCCAAACAAAGACGCCCTTATGTGCGGAATTCCATACTTCTCCTCAATCAGCTTACAGATATAAGGCGTTGATCGCTGGCAGTGCATCAGATTTAGTTTTGCTCTGTGCGCCTGTGCAATATCATCTATCGAGGAATTCCCGGTGAACGTAGAGAGGATCCTTATTCCCATGCGATCGAACAATGGCTTTATGATCCATAGGTCTCCCTGAATGTTGTAGTCTCCGATGATGTTCATATCGTAATTCGTCGTGTATTCCGGCTCTCTCGTTCCAACAACACGTTCAAATAGTGTGTCATTCGCGATG
>CABGHH010000081.1 GCA_902158745.1 Candidatus Methanolliviera sp. GoM_asphalt | reverse complement strand
TGACACCGATTACGACGGTGTTCCGGATGGTGACGAGATAGACCTGTGGTTGAATCCGCTGTGCAACGATACGGATAGCGATGGGCTCGCGGACTTAAGGGAACTGGAATTGGGCACCAATCCGCTGTTCTGGGATACCGATAATGACGGAGTAAATGACCTTGAAGACACGGATTCTTATACAACGAATGTAGAGCGAGTGATTCTCGCCTACGACCCGGACGAGGATACGTACGAGTTCGTGGATAAACTCGCACGATACACCAATGTCTCTGTCGTTTCACCAGACGAAGTGAAGTCGAATTACTCGGATGCGCAATACATCGTGCTCGTGGGCAGACCGGATGCAGGGAACGAAACAGCCGGAAACATAACTCACGACCTTTTGAAATATTCCGGAGAACTACTCACGCAGATGCAGGAATCTGATTATTACCGGTTTGCCGTCGGGTACGGGATATGGAACAGCACGCAGACAATCGTGATGCTCTCGCATCCATATCATTCTGACCACTGGCGTGTTTTGAACATACTTAAAAGCACGAAGGTGACGGTACTGCCAGATTCGGTTTACGTGGAGTACCCATCTCCAAGGGACTTTTTCAGGGTGGAGGCGATAAAAGAGATTGATTCCTTCATCTGGGTTGACCTTGAGGAAATGGTAACGCCAACAGTGGAAATGAACAGGTACAACGCCTCGACAACTCCTTTTGCATTGAGTCATGACTCCGGACTGGTAGACGATGAAGAAGCGGTTGGAAGGTATTTCGAGATAAATGTGAGCGAGAATGTGCAGAACGAAACCGGGGATATAATCAACTGGGCATGGAGCAGGATGTATTACACGGCGTCCGACCTGGAAAGAACAGGCGATGGAGATGCAAAAGATACGGGAGATATAAATGAGAGCACGTTGAGGTGGTATTATTTCAATGAATCCGCTGGCAGGTGGACGAAACTTTCTGCTGATTTGGAGTGGGTCTTTGAGACTGGCGTGGATACTACGGATGAGGAACTGTATGGAAAGGGATACAAGGGTTTTGTATGGGCAAACGTGTCGCATTTATGTTTGTTTGGACTCGGAGGAAAAACAGCAGCTCCTAAAATCACATCATTTGATCCGCCATCGCCAGTTAACGATATTGTAGGCAATTGGAGGTCTTTTAACGTTACTGTAGATCAAAAGGTAAACGTGAGCTGGTATCTGAATGATTCGTTTTTGTTCACGTATGAAAAAGTAACGGAAGCTAATTACTGGCTGCTTGCGGAAGTAGCAGGCGAACACAACGTATCAGCAATCGCAACGAATGCAAATGGAACCGATATACAGACCTGGGTATGGACTGTAGAGACAGAATCGCCATGTTATATAGCAACCGCAACCTACGGAACGCCTTTGGACGAGAATATAAACGTGCTTCGTGATTTCCGAGATGCTGTGCTCATGACGAATCCGATTGGAGAAGCTTTCGTTTACTCTTATTATGCAACGAGCCCTCCAATTGCAGATGCATTAAGAGAAAACGATGGATTGAGAGCCGCTTCAAGAGTGACTTTGATCACTCCGTTAGTATATTTCTCACGGTTCATGTTGAACGGTTTTTGGTTCGTCCTTCTTATGCTGCTCGGATTGGCAGCAGCAGCGGTTCTGTTACTGAGAGAAGAGAAAAAGAAGTTTTTGAAATCGCTTTCCGTTGGTGCGGGTGCGGTTCTCGTGTTCATCGCAGCTATATTCTCGCTTGGGTTCCTTGGATACGCAATACCTCTCTGCGCCGTTGTCGGCGCATATTTGCTCCCCTTTGTGATACCTCTGTCAGTGGCTTTCACGCTGTGCACACATTACAAGAATTCTTGGTTTCACAAACAAACCACGAGATTCCACAAGAGAGACACAAGACTAAAAAAAAAAATCAGAGAATAGTGTTATGAAAGCAAAAACAAGAAAAAATAAATCCGTGTAAATCTGTATACATCCGTGTCTTAAATAGAAGGAGGTTATACTTTATATACAATAAAAAAATCACTTCTTTTGGGGTTTAAAGCCCTTTTTGTCTTTCTTTTTCCGCTATTTTTGGATTGTTGGACCGCCTCTATACCCCGCAGCAATATCTAGAACGCATACCAAAATCCATCGTTTAATGAAAGCACCCTTATGCCAAGCTTCGACCCCTCTCCGTGTAATCTTGACTTCCACGGTTTCATCGGACCTTTTTCTTCATACCGATAATTCAAGTTCTTTTGTTTTCTTTTTCATAATAATTATTAGAATAAAAAAAAAACTATCGAAAGTTTTATATGCTATGACAATATGTTGATTTTTATGTCAAATGTAATTCGTGCCTTTGCGATATTCACAATCATCATACTCCTGGGTGCTGCTTTACAACCCGCTATCGCTTCACCCGTGAAAACCAGCCAGAATTCGACCTCCGAGCGCTCTTACGTCACGGGGGCAACCGCTTCCGCTTTAACCGCGCTCGTGCAGATGCGCGACACAGCGAATTCGCACCGGCGCGGCGTTGGGATAGACGTGGAAGCGCTGATTAACGCCACCCCGGGACCAGAAATCAACTTCAGTATTACCTGGGGAAGCGCAGGCAATGCATCCGGGCAATTCATTGAACCGTGGGATGCCGCATTCGACAGCAAGGGAAATATCTACGTCCTCGACACGGTAAATAACCGCGTACAGAAGTTCTATCCCAACGGCACCTTCATCGCACAATGGGGAAGCGCAGGCGCAGGGGAAGGGCAGTTCCACCTTCCCCGCAGCATCGCCCTGTGCCCGACTGCTGACAATGACACCGACCTCGTCTTTGTCGCCGACACGGGCAACCACCGCATCCAGAAGTTCTATTCCAACGGCACCTTCGTAGCACAATGGGGAACCGAAGGCGCAGGCGAGGGGCAGTTCAGAAAACCCACGGGCATCGCCACGGACGTCGCGAGCAACGTCTTTGTCGCCGATACGGAAAACAATCGCATCCAGAAGTTCAATTCTTCCGGCGGGTTCATCACGAAATGGGGAAGCGCGGGCACGGGAAACGGAACGTTCAACCTTCCCAGCGGCATCGCCATAGATTCCCTCAGCATGGATAGCACCGGCGCCGTTTATGTCGCCGATACCGCGAACCACCGCATCCAGAAGTTCAATTCTTCCGGCGGATTCATCACGAAATGGGGGAGCGAAGGCGCCGCCGAAGCACAGTTTGAACTCCCGCAGGGAGTAGCAATAGACAGCAGTGGAAACGTTTTTGTCGCCGACACGGCAAACCACCGCATCCAGAAGTTCGGTTATAACGGCACGTTTATACTCAAATGGGGAACCGAAGGCACGGTAAATGGAACGTTCAAATCGCCGGCTGGAATCGCAGTGGCTGCAGACGGCTTGGTTTACGTTGCCGATACGGACAATAACCGCGTGCAGAAGTTCTTGCAGCGCGACAATGATGCCGATAGCATACCGAACAGCGCAGAACTCGTGCTCGGCACCGACCCGAACTACTATGATACCGACCGCGACTTATTAAATGATTCTTACGAAGTCAGAAACAAGAGCATCGACACCGACCCGCTGAAGCTTGATTCAAATGACGATGGTCTGACAGATTACTACGAAGTGACAAACGTCAGTCTTGACGTTGACGGCGATGGCATTCCCAACGCATGGGATTGTGACAACGACGGCGACGGCGTTGTGGATGGCATAGACAGCTCACCCTTCTCCAAATCCACCACACACGATAAGTTCCACTTTGACATAAAAACAAAAGGAAATGCCACCTACATAGATTTACAGGTAAGACCGAAGAATCCGGAGCACATGAAGCTGCCTTTTCAATCCTGGGACTGGCCTTATGACGACAAAGGGCAGATAAAAGACCTTGACAATTCCAAGGATGACGTGCAAATCGTCCCTATGCTTGAGCTAACCGCAAATCAGGTTCCAAACCAATCTGCGGTGAAGGATTACGGTATTGTTATTCCCGAACCCAGCAGCAATCCCACCAGTTGGAGTTCGGTCAAAGAATCCCCCGCTATTGGCAATGAAAATGCCGGTGGTGGAGTTGCCATTGCGGACATCAATGGCAATGGCAAGCAGGATTTGCTTCTTATGGGCATTGACGACCCAGAGGGTGCAAATAAGTTCTGGTATTTGGTAGGTTGGGACATTGATACAGACGGCAATCCCACCAGTTGGAGTTCGGTCAAAGAATCCCCCGCTATTGGCAATGAAAATGCAGGTGGTGGAGTTGCCATTGCGGACGTCAATGGCAACGGCAAACTGGATTTGCTTCTTATGGGCATTGACGACCTCGAAGGTGCAAATAAGTTCTGGTATTTGATAGGCTGGGACATTGATACAGACGGCAATCCCACCAGTTGGAGTTCCACCGTACACTCCCCCGAAATTGGCAATGAAAATGCCGGTGGTGGAGCTGCAATTGCCGACATCAATGGCAATGGCAAGCTGGATTTGCTTCTTATGGGTATTGACGACCCAGAGGGTGCAAATAAGTTCTGGTATTTGGTAGGTTGGGACCTTAATACAGATGGCAAGCCCTCCAGTTGGAGTTCCACCATAAAATCCCCTGATATTGGCAATGAAAATGCAGGTGGTGGTGCTGCAATTGCGGACGTCAATGGCAATGGCAAGCTGGATTTGCTTCTTATGGGTATTGACGACTCCAAGGGTGCAAATAAGTTCTGGTATTTGGTAGGTTGGGACCTTAATACAGATGGCAAGCCCTCCAGTTGGAGTCCCACCATAAAATCCCCCGCTATTGGCGATTATAATGCCGGTGGTGGAGCTGCCATTGCAGACATCAACGGCAACGGACTGCAGGACCTGCTGCTGATGGGCATTGACGACCCTGAAGGCGCAGACAACTTCTGGTATATGATAGGCTGGGACCTTGGAGATAAGGCATACGTTCCCCTTACGCCAGTCCAGGATTATGGAACCACGGTAGCCTTTAATGCCCGGATGTTCTACCCCGCATCTGATAAACCTTTGAATCTTTCCGCAGACGCCAGGCTCGTCTGGATGGTGAATGACAAGATAGACAAGAGTGATTTGTCCTGGAGTTCCACCGTACACTCTCCCGAAATTGGCAATGATGATGATGGTGGTGGTGGTACTGCAATTGCGGACATCAATGGCAATGATAAGCCGGATTTGCTCCTTATGGGCATTGACGACCCTAAAGGAGCAAATAAGTTCTGGTATATGATTGGCTGGGACCTTAATACAGATGGCAATCCCTCCAGTTGGAGTCCCACCGTACACTCTCCCGAAATTAGCAATGAAAATGCCGGTGGCGGTGCTGCCATTGCGGACATCAATGGCAATGGTAAGCTCGACCTGCTCCTGATGGGCATTGACGACCCCGAAGGTGCGAATAAGTTCTGGTATATGATTGGCTGGGACCTTGATACAGATGGCAATCCCTCCAGTTGGAGTTCCACCGTTCACTCCCCCGAAATTGGCAATGAAAATGCCGGTGGTGGAGCTGCAATTGCCGACATCAATGGCAATGATAAGCTCGACCTGCTCCTGATGGGCATTGACGACCCCGAAGGTGCAAATGAGTTCTGGTATATGATTGGCTGGGACCTTAATACAGATGGCAATCCCTCCAGTTGGAGTTCCACCATAAAATCCCCTGATATTGGCAATGAAAATGCCGGTGGTGGTGCTGCCATTGCCGACGTCAATGGCAATGGCAAGCTGGATTTGCTGCTTATGGGCATTGACGGCCCCAAGGGGGCGAATAAGTTCTGGCATATGATTGGCTGGGACCTTAATACAGATGGCTTTCCCTCCAGTTGGGGTCCCACCGTACACTCCCCCGATATTGGCAATGATAATGCAGGTGGTGGAGCCGCAATTGCGGACATCAATGGCAATGGTAAACTGGATTTGCTTCTTATGGGTGTTGACGACCCTAAAGGAGCAAATAAGTTCTGGTATAAGATCGGCTGGGACCTGGAATCGGAAGTAACAATCATCGCCCGTTACAAAGAGGACTTCATGCTCACCGGGTTCAGCGTTACGGAGAACTACGGCTCTGATGCCGGCTTGTTCTACAGCACCGATGACAAAAACCAGACAATGAATGCGTATATGGTTCTACGCTATGAATTCCTGTACAGCCAGAACTCGCTTGAAGATGCACCAGCCAAGCTAACGGAACATAACGTTAGCGTAACGCATGAAATCAAGCATTTTGCGCATCAGGATGCGGCATTGATTGGAATGATGAACATGACTCGAGATGCGCTGCACAGCATGCCCGATGGCAAAACGCTCCCGATCGCTTTCGCTTATGCAGATACTTTTGCCGATAAAGGAATGCGTGAGTTGTCAGATGGGTACATCCTGGGCGATGATTACGACGTCAATTTAACGGATGAGCCGGAGATAACGACGAAGATAATCAAAATGCACTGGTATAACACCACCACTGACGAACGGCTGGAGCCCGTGGAGATTATCGAAGAACTGGAAACCTGGGGTTTGGATGACGATGAAAAAGCAACAACAACGCTACTTCTTCTTGCATGGGCTCTGGGTGAACTAAGTATGCCCGTGATAGGCTCCCACGAAGCCGAGTTCTATACTCCAGAAAAGGAAGATATATTTAAAAAGATAGAAAAAGATATGGACATTACGAATCTTATCAGAGTCATTTCTCTAGGTATAATGTTCTGCCTACTGCAGCCTTTTATAGGTGTGATGATAGAATATGGGCTCAGTGGGATACTAGCAGTTACGACGGGACCGCGCGCTGTTAAGCTTGCGATTGAGGCTTTTAGAGGATATCCGAGGTCGTTCCAGCATATGAAAGGCATGACCATGTATATAGCGAGGCTTCCTGGGATGGCGGGTGCTGGAGAAGAAGTAGCAGGGCGAATAGCTTGCAGAATAGCGCGTGCGGCAAAGTGGATAGGGCGAATACTAATAGTTTTAGCAGTTGCCGCAATAATCGCGCAATCCCTTTATATTGCCTACAAGGAAGGATGGACGGGATTTGGCTTCGCTGTAGGCGCTGCGTATGCCATACTGGAGCTAACATATATTGTTATTCTCTATGCTATTGCATGTATCCC
>CABGHH010000080.1 GCA_902158745.1 Candidatus Methanolliviera sp. GoM_asphalt | reverse complement strand
ATCAGCCTATCGCCCTTTAAAGCTCTATCAACGCTTATCATGTCTGATTATAGTTGTAGTACCAAATTAATAGCTTTTTGGTGGTGATAGTATTAATTGGCGACGTGTCCAGTGTGAGAAATGAGTTGAAATGGGCTATAACCCACTATTATGCAACAAGTCTAGTATGCAATCAATATTTATATGTGGAGAACATAGATCGACCATTTTGGTGATGAGATAACAAAACGGATAAAATGAGTGTGGATCACAAGATGATTGCGAATGTTCCATTCGTCGCCGTGAAAATCGGAGATTTTCAAATGAAGGAAGATTTAAAGGTGGAACTCTTTGGTGAGAAAGATGCAGAAGAGCTAGAGAGACTTTTTAAGGTGGTCTGGAAAGACGCATCAAAATATCCATCAAAGTGGCAGGAGAGGAGACGGTACTCAAAGAAGAAGATCCTGGCAGAGATGAATGAAGGATACAATTACTTTGGTGTAAGGAAAGACGGCAGGATAATAGGGTGTTATAAGGCAATAATTACAAAAGAGGGATGTTTTGGAGAACAGCAATCCGTCTTACCAGAATACAGGGGAATTGGTGCCGCCGATGCCATGTACGAACAGTTCATAAAATTTGCAGAGGAGAAGGGGTGCGAGAGAAATTACATGAACATTCTTGTGGATGATATGGTCTGCAAACATATAATTGAGAGATACGGATTTGAGAAGTGGGGAAAGCCTTATGAACAGATAGGGGGGATGTTCGTACAGATGTACGAGCGAAGGGTAAGATGAAAGAGACAAAAGATGAGGTGATTGGAATACTGATGAAGAAGATGGATCCAAGGAGAGACGAGATATTTGCTGACATCGGGTGTTATACGGGAAAGGTGTCCATAGAAGCCTCTAAATATTTTAAAAAGGTTTATTCCGTTGATATAGATAAAGAAGCTGTAAAAAATGTCGAGAAGATCAAATCTGAAAATATGGAAGTTTTCTATATGAGAGGAGAAGATTTCTTGCGGAAATACAATTATGATAAGGTCTTCATCGGTGGAACAAAAAATTATGATCAGATGTTGAATGTGGCATCTAAAAAAGCGAAGAAGATCATCGCCAACGTGGCTAGATTAGAAACAGCATCAAATATCGTAAAAAAGATGAGAGAGGTCGGAATCTTTGAGGAGATGCTCTTGATAAATATATCAAAAAGTTATGAATTAGCGGGAGAGATTGCTTTTAGGACGCTAAACCCGATTTTTATGGTCATCGGGAGTAAAAGATGCTGATTGGGGTTGGGTTGGGGCCAGGAGATCCAGATTTACTCACGCTAAAGGCCGTAAAAGTTTTAAAAGAAGCGGATGAGGTGATAACACCCGGAAAGATCGCATATAATATAGTAAATAATTATCGTGAGTCGAGACTTGTGCATATCCCGATGAATGAGAGCGCGGATGAGGTGATCGGCAAGCTCTCAAAAGAACTCTCTATGAGGTGTAAAGAAGAGGATATAGCTTTTGCAAGCATAGGGGACGTTATGTTCTATTCGACGTTTCAACATATATCGGAAGCGGTTAGGGATATCGATCCAGAGATTAGGATCACAACAATTCCCGGTCTCTCGATCTTCACATCCATCTTCTCAAGATTGGGGAAATTTGTTGACGGTTCGTTAGATGCCACAACATCGAAAGATTTGGAGCTCCAAAAAGATGGAGGAGAAATTGTTGTGGTTTTAAAGGTTAGGGAACCGAAGAAGACCGTTGAAAATTTGAAAAAAAAAGGATATGAGGAATTCGTGCTTATAAAGAAGGCATTTATGGATGGGGAAGAGATAATGAGAGAAATTCCAGAGAAGAGCGATTATTTCAGCACGCTTGTGGGGTGGAAATGAAAAAAGTTTATTTCGTCGGTGCTGGCCCGGGAGATCCGGAATTGCTCACGTTGAAGGCATATAAACTCCTTAAAAAGGCAGATTTGATTATATATCCAGGATCTATTATAGAGAAGGGGTTTCTTAAAGATTTTGACGGGAAAGGGGTAAACAGTTATGGAAGATCTCTGCAAGAAATTATAGATATCATATCTGAGGCAGTAAAAGAAGGAGAAGAGGTTGTAAGACTTCAATCTGGAGACCCATCTATATATGGTGCCTTAGATGAGCAGAGGGAGATGCTGAAAGAGAAGGAGATAGACATAGAGGTGGTCCCCGGCGTCTCTTCGGTATTTGCATCCGCATCCTCTCTGAAGATGGAACTCACGATACCTGGCGTCTCACAGACCGTTGCGATAACAAGACCTGCCGGAAAGACACTTTCGCGAGAAGAAGATATTATAGAAGAACTTGCAGAGTTGCCACTGACGTTGGTCATACTCCTTGGAATAGGAGAGCTGGAAGATGTGGTCGAGAAGGTAAGCAGACATAGGGGAAACGTGCCGATCTTTGTCGTCTATCACGCATCGAGGGAGGACGAGAAGATCATCAGGGGTAATACAGGAGATATCGTTGAAAAGGTGAGATCTGAGGGGATAGAGAGAACAGCGGTCATCATCGTCGGTTTGAAGGAAGAATATAAAGGTAAAAGATCTGTGCTATATGAAGATCGTGGTCATCGGATTTAGGCGAGATGAGGCAAAGCTCAAGGATATAGCCAGCTGGATCGATGGAGAGATCTTTTTCTGGTCAAAAAATATATTCAAAGAGGTCTGGGGCTGTGAAGGTATCGTTGCATTGATGCCCACAGGTATAATCATAAGGGCAATTGCCCCACTGATCGAGAGCAAGTGGACGGACACGCCAGTTGTGGCGATAGATAAAAATATGATGTACTCTATACCTCTTCTCGGCGGGCATCACGGTGCAAATGAGATGGCTTTAAGATTATCCGAATTTGGTCTAATTCCTGTGATAACTACATCTATGGAATTTTACGAGGGGTTATCTGTTGGGATCGGATGCAATAAGGGTGTTAGTAAAGAAGAGATATTAGACGCACTTAAAAATGGATTAGATGAGATAGGGAAGAGTTTAAAAGATGTGAGGGTGATCGCCACGACTGATTTAAAGAAGGATGAGAGAGGGTTGATCGAGGCTGTTGATCAGTTAAAGAAACCTTTGATCTTTTTGAGTAAAGAGAAGATCAACAGCATGGACGTGAAAGAGTCAAAAGCAAGGTTAATCGGTCTAAAGAGTGTCTCCGATGCATCTGCCCTCTATTTCGGAGAAGAACTTCTGCTTCCGAAGAGAAAATATGGGGGAGTGACGATTGCAATCGCAAGGTAAAGGCAGACTATATGTCGTTGGAACTGGGCCTGGTTCCCCGGATCTCTTGACATTGAGAGCTAAAAAGGCGTTAGAAGATTCGGATTATATCATCGGACACCAGAGGTATGTAAAACTCATCGAGGATATAAAGACAGATGCAGAGATCATCACGAGCACGATGGGAAGAGAGGTTGAGCGGGTGAAGCTCGCCTTTGAGCTCTCAAAAGAGAATATCGTCTCCCTGATAAGTGGAGGAGATCCTGGAATATATGGGATGTCGGGTCTCGTCTCGGAATTTTTGTATGAGGGAGAAGAAGCCGAAGTGGAATTTGTGCCCGGAATATCTGCCTTCAGCATAGCGAATGGGATATTGGGATCTCCAATCTCGAACGATTTTGCTGTTGTAAGTCTGAGCGATCTTCTCCTGCCATGGGAAGAGATTAAAAAGAGACTGGAATGTGCGCTTCTCGGTGACTTTGTGATAGCGATATACAATCCTTCTAGCAGAAAGCGAAGAGGCAGATTTGATGAGGCGGTCGAGATCATAAATAAATACAGAGATGGATGCTTTGTGGGAATCGTGAAGAACGCGAGCAGAGAAGGAGAAGAACATATAATATGCAAGTGTGAAGAGCTGGAGAGATATTCCGAGTTTGTTGATATGAGCACGGTCTTGATCGTTGGGAACTCCAAGACGAAGTTTAATGGAAAAATTATGTTCACGCCGAGAGGATATAAGATATGATGGATATGGGGGATTATACAAAAGATGCAAAGAAGATAGCAGAGAAGAGTTATGATATCGTAAGTAAAAAAATTCCTGGAAATTCTCCGAAAGATATGATATTGAAGCGGGCTGTGATAGCAACCGGCGATTTTGATATGAAGGATCTGATCGTATTTAAGAACGATCCGCTAAAGACCGCGATTAACGTGATAAAGAGTGAATGCAGAGCATACTGCGACGTGGAGATGATAAAGGCGGGAATAAAAAGATATGAGGTAATATGTGTATTATCAGGTGAAAAAGAAGCTGACATTGAAGAGAAGAAGACTAGAACGTCTGCCGGATTTTATAGGATCAGGGATGAACTAAAAGATTCGATCATTCTAATAGGGAATGCACCTTCCGCCGCAATCTCCGTCTATGAGATGGTTAAAGACGGGCTAAAACCCTCTTTGATCGTGGCGACTCCTGTTGGATTTGTTAACGCCGCCGAATCGAAGGAACTCATCAGAAGTCTTAACATTCCTTCTATAACAACGAAAGGGACGCGGGGTGGAAGCACGCTTGCAGTAGCTATATTCAATGGACTCATCGGCTTGGCGAGAGAATGATCGATCCAATCGAGAGGTATGAATATCCGGAGGAATGGATAGAACGTATCTGCCCTAATATTCTTGACAGAAACGAGTTATCAGATAAGATATCGAGCGGATGCTATATATTATGCCCGGACGGCAGTTTTTTGAGGAGAGGTATAACGACTGGAACAACCGCTTCTGCTGCTGTAAGAGCGTTATCTGAGAGATTGGAATCTGTATCAGTCGAGACTCCCGTTGGCATAAACGTCGATCTGAAGGTGAGATTGAAAGAGGAAGGAAATATCGCTATATCAAAGAAATTCAGCGGAGATCATTCCTTTGATATCACCAGAGGCATGGAGATCGTCGCCAAGAAGGTCGGTAATAGAGATAAAAAAATTATTCTTGGGGAAGGGGTTAGATCGGTGAGCAGATCCGCGATGGATCAGATGATGAAGAACATGGGAAATATCACGGTAAAGATCGAAATGCCTGAGGGGAATGAGAGAGGAAGAAAGATAGGCAGAGATGGCATAAGTATTCTTGGAACGACCGGTTTTGTAGAGCCATGGTGCGATAAGCTCGTCTATATGAAGAGAGATCTCTCCAAAAATTATAGAAAAGTGGCAATCACGACCGGGCGGAAGGGGTGGAGATGGGCTTATGATAACACGAATTTTCAGCCACTGGTCTTTGGTATTCACATCGACGAGGGGCTATCGTCTTGTAAAGGGGAAGTTAGCCTGATCGGGATGCCATCCTTGATCGGCAGATGGGCAGGTATAGATATAAAAGATAAAAAAAGAAAAGAAGAGAGAGAAGATGCTGTAAAAGAGATATATGAGAAGGCGAATAAAATTGCGAAAGATCTTGTCTCTGTCTCTCTGATCTTTAAAGATGGAGTGGTAAGTTATGGTTAAGGTGGTGGGAGTCGGTGCCGCGCCTAATCTTTTAACTGAAGAAGCAAAAGAGATTATAAAGAATGCTTCTGTGGTGTATGGGAGTAAAAGAGCGATAAACCTTGCAAAGGAATATATAAGAGGTAAGATCGTCGTATTAAAATCTTTTAAAGATGTGAATATCGCAAGCACGGATGTGATCCTTTCAACGGGAGATCCGATGGTATCAGGTCTGAGTTATTTAGGAGATGAGATCATTTCCGGTATCTCTTCCATTCAGCTCGTCTGTGCAAGATTGAAGATCGACCTATGCGATTCCTGCGTTATAGATGGGCATGCAAAGGATGAAAAGTATATAAAGAAAGAACTGGAGAAGGCTTTATCCATAGATAGGATTGCAATAATCATCGGTCACAGGAGGATGGATCTGGAAAAGATCTTGAGTGGAAAGATAAATGTAGTGATCTGTGAGAATATGGGCTATCCGGGAGAGGAGATAAGGTATGGAGATACCGATGATATCCCAGAGATCTCGTCTGATATGGTCATCGTAGTCGCAAATCCAAAGGCGGGGGTTACCGAGCCAGGCCAAAGGTGATGGACTCAAGATCCATTCCCATAGGGGTTCGCCGGTTCGAATCCGGCCCCCCGCACATCGATGATCAGTTCTTCTTTTATCGATAATAACAGATGAAAGATTGGGTTATCCGACAAAGCACAGGTAAACGAAATGTTTAAGTAAAATAATGATAGTGAAACGATCATGGTTAAATATAAACATGATCCATTTGGGGCTGGTTTACTTGGGATAGCTTTGGCGATACTGGCAGTTCTATTGTTTGCATTTAGTTCTGGGGTTAGAGCGTCGTTTGTAACCGTGTTGGTGGGAGGCATCGCATTGTTGTTGATAGTTGGTGCGATCGCACTTTTTGTGGTGATGGGGTTGGTGCTCTCGGAGCAGAGAAAGGAGAAAAAAGCTAAAAAAGCTTAAAGATCATGGGGGCGCCTAATCTTTATATTCAGTTAGGTTTTTATCTTTGTTCTCTCTTCCATCATGTATATGATCCTATCGGAGATGATAAAAGATTCCGGCGCCTTAAAAGTTGGAAGTTTCATTCTATCTTCTGGTAAGAAGAGCAGTTATTACGTGGATAAATATCTCTTTGAGACTTCGCCAAGAATCCTTAAAAAAATTTCTGAAGAGATGATATTTAGGATTGAAAGAGAATTTGACATTATTGCTGGTCCGGAGATGGGGGCAATTCCATTGATCACCGTGCTCTCTCTAAAAACAGAGAAACCCTTCTTGATCGTAAGAAAAAAAGAGAAAGATTACGGAACCAGATCTATGATAGAGGGAGATTTAAAAGACGGAGATAAAATTTTATTTGTTGAAGATGTCACCACAACAGGAGAGAGCCTCTTAAAGGCGATAAGGACGGTGGAAGAAGCAGGAGGGGTAATAACAGAGATATTGATTGTGGTGGATAGAGAGGAAGGTGCCGTTGAAAGGATAGAAAAACTTGGATATGATGTAAAGGTTCTCCTCCGTATGAGAGAATTGATATGATTACAAATCTTTGATTTATAGACTTAAAAATCGGAGATTTTTAAATGAAAAAGATACTGGCGAAGTTATTAAATGGGGAAATATCGATCGAAGGTGCGGAAGGAGAGATACTAAACGAGTTCTT
>CABGHH010000079.1 GCA_902158745.1 Candidatus Methanolliviera sp. GoM_asphalt | reverse complement strand
GCCTGATGGGAAGAAAGTTTCCAGTCGGGCTTGAGGAAAGGGATTATGATAGCATTTATGCCAAACTAGAAAATGATGGTCTGGTAGAGTTTATAGAAGGCAAGCTAAAATTGACCGAAAGAGGCAGAAAAGAATTGAAAGACCTAGCAATAAAGCGAGCCTCTACTGTCCGATGGATTATTCATCGTAAATTCTGGTTTGCCCGAAGAATCGATTATATTGCCGAAGGTCTGTAAAAACAATTTATGCAAGCATGATCCTTTTCTGGAATCACCTTGTTAGGATGGATAAATTGCTAAGGATAGACAAAACTTCAATTGAATTTCTCATCCAGCTAAAAAGGAACTTATAGAGCTAGCTACTTTCTTCATATCATTTATGGCAAGGATAAAGTCTTCCAGTCTTGTCTATGCCGTCTATAAGTTTGATATATCTTCCATCTTTTTTACAATATTCTCACGTAGAGATTCTCCGTCGAAGAGATCTCTGTGCGTATAATATTTCCCATCCATAAACAGAACAGGAGTAACATTTGTATAAATATCGTTCATCAGTAGTTCCGTTTGTGGTTCAGGGTCAGTCATTGAGAGCTCTTCAAATTTTACCCCAAATTCTTTCATCTTATCCATCAATAGATGGCACTTTGGGCATACAGGCAACGTAAATATCTTTATCTTCAATTATTCTTCCGCCAGCATCTTGTCCACCATTATATAATCTTTGGCGGATTTTACCGCATTGAAGGAGATCAGCACAAAATTGCCATCCTTTCTATATCTCTTTGTATTTAACGAAGCGTCCGGTTTAACAACCAGATCCAAGAGATCACCCGTATCCAAGTCTGCTATTATATTCTGAAGAATCCCGATAACAGTTCCATCCTGCCCCATTATCTCTTTATCCGAAAGCGATTTTGCAAGAAGATTCATCATTTCTCACCTCTTTAATCTTTAACGATACTTAACGATACCCCACATAAGCGGTATCCACTCTTCTCACCCCACTCTTAAACTTTTCCTTCATCTTCAAATAGTAATCCATCGTGTTCTCATCCACGCTCGGCCTCAGTTTTTCTAACGCTCCTAAGAAATGGCGCTTCTCCACCTTCTTCTCATTTATGTCCTCTCCATTGGAAAGAACATCTCTTATCGCTAGAATCGCCGCTTCTCTGCATATCGCCTCTATGTCTGCACCGACATAGTTCTCCGTAAATTCCGCAAGCTCTTCCAAATCTACGTCCTCTGAGAGCGGCATCATCTTCGTATGTATCTTGAATATCTCTAACCTCTCCTTTTTATCTGGGATATTGAGAAGGATTGATCTATCAAATCTCCCCGGTCTCAAAAGAGCAGGATCGACGAGGTGAGGCATATTCGTAGCGGCCATGACCACTACTTTCTCCATCTTCTCCATGCCGTCCAATTCAGTCAAGAGTTGATTTACCACCCTCTCGGAGACCCTGTTATCCATCCCCATCCCCCTCATGGGAGCTATAGAATCTATCTCATCAAAAAATATCACACACGGCGCCACCTGTCTCGCCTTTCGGAATACCTCTCTCACGGCTCTTTCGCTCTCTCCAACCCACTTTGATAGCAGCTGGGGTCCTTTTACACATATAAAATTTGACTCGGACTCACTCGCAACCGCCTTTGCAATCAAGGTCTTGCCCGTGCCGGGAGGTCCATACAAAAACACATTTTTTAAAGGTTTTATCCCCATTATAGCGAATACCTCTGGGTTTTTGAGTGGTAACTCTACAATCTCTTTTATCTCTCTTTTGGCATCTGCTAACCCGCCTACATCATCCCACTTCATATCTGGTAGCTCTATAAGGACCTCTCTGAGCGCACTAGGATCTATCTCCTTTAAAGCCTCTTTGAAGTCTTCAGAGGTGACTTTCATCTCTTTTAAAATTTCAGAAGGTATCTCTTCCTCTTCCATATTCATCTCCGGAAGATATCTCCTCAACGTTTTCATTGCCGCCTCTCTCGCGAAAGCGAGGATATCCGCCCCGACGAATCCATGTGTCTGGTTGGAGAGGTCTTCCAAATCCACATTCTCCGCGAGCGGCATATTCCTCGTATGTATCTTTAGTATCTCTCTTCTTCCTTCTCTATCCGGTACCCCGATCTCCATCTCCCTGTCAAATCTTCCTGGTCTTCTAAGGGCGGGATCTATCGCGTTTATCCTGTTCGTTGCCCCCATAACGACCACCTGCCCCCTCTTCTCCAGACCATCCAACAGACTTAAAAGCTGGGCAACAACCCTTCTCTCGACCTCTCCAGTCAATTCTTCTCTTTTAGATGCGATCGAATCTAGCTCGTCTATGAATATTATGGAAGGAGCGTTCTTCTTTGCCTCTTCAAATATTCTTCTCAGTTGCTTCTCGCTCTCCCCATAGTATTTGTTCATGATCTCCGGTCCGGCTATGTAGTGGAAATTTGCCCCGGACTCGTTCGCGACCGCCTTGGCAAGCAGCGTTTTCCCTGTCCCCGGAGGCCCGTATAAAAGCACGCCTTTTGGAGGCTCGATGCCCAACGCATGAAATATCTCGGGGTGCCTCATCGGAAGTTCTATCGTCTCCATGAGTTTCTGTATCTGCTCTTTTAGACCTCCGATCTCCTCATACGTTATTCCAGTCTCCCTTACTGAGCCATAACCCTTTACTGTATTCTCATTAAGTTTTAATTTCGTATTTTGCACGATCAAGACAGCTCCAGATGGTTTTGTATTGATTACAACTAAAGGAACACTCTTTCCGCCGATCATCCAGCCTGGCCCCATCATACCTACAGAGGAGATCATCACAGGAAGGATATCTCCGCCCGTTGTCGCCTTATTTACGAGTTGCCCCTTTATCATATCTATGGCGTTTCCGCCAAACTGAATGTACGTTCCAGATGGAAGAGACAGAACGACCTCTTCTGCGTCCTTGACATCAGCTTTTCTGACAATGACCTTATCTCCAATACCCACTCTTGCATTTTTTCGTAGATATCCGTCCATCCGGATTATCCCTTTATTCCAGTCCTGGCCAGCAAGTCTCCAAACTTTTGCAACAGTCTCTCTTTTCCCTATTATTTTTACTACATTTCCCGGAATCAGACAGAGCTCATCGAGCACGTCTGGATCAAATCTAGCTATACCCCTGCCAGAATCATTTGAATATGCTTCTGATACCTCCAATTCTTTTTCTATCATTCTTCCACCAATATTCAACCATCAGTCTTTAAAAGCCCTTTGATATTTAGGCACCGTGAAAAAGTTATTATATAGTTCATTATTCTTCTTCATTCTATAAAAGATTATTCTAAGAGATGAGATGAAGGTTGTCATATTCGATCCGTATGCTGGCGCTGCCGGGGATATGTTCATCGCTTCCCTGATAGATTTGGGGGCGGATAAAAGATATGTTAGAGATAGAATGGAAGAGATCGGAGACGAGCTGGGAGGGATCGATATCGAGATCCATGCTGAAGAGAGGGGGGGAATCTTTGGCACGAAGATCGACGTTGCGAGCGAAGAAAAAAAGAGGAGTTATAGAGAGATAATCTCCGTGATAGAATCCTCGTCACTAAATTTTGAGATGAAAAAGGATGTTTTAGATATATTGAACATCTTTATGGAGGCGGAGGCGAGTGTTCATTCTTTAAAGAAGGAGGAGATTTTTTTTCACAATTTAGGATCATCAGACACTATTGTGGATATTGTTGGTGCCGTAAGTGCTTTTTATAATCTCAAAATGAATGAAAAAACAGTTTTGTCCTTGCCCGTGTCCATCGGTGGTGGAATCATCGAGATGGGGCATGGAAGAATGAGCGCTCCTGCTCCCGCGACGCTTGAGATATTGAGGAGGTTTAACGTTCCTATGAAATATGGCCCCGTTGAGTCTGAACTTCTGACCCCAACCGGAGCTTCTATCCTCTCTCACTTCGTAGATTCTTTTATCAGATACTATTCCAATTTTAGAGTGGAGAAGATCGGTTATGGCTTCGGCTCGAAGGATCTGGATGTGATAAATGCCCTCAAAGTCTTATCGGGAGAGCTGGAGGAAGATCTATTGATCGAGGAGATATGCCTCTTGGAGACGAATGTGGATGATGTAACCGGAGAACTGCTCGGATATCTCACAGGAGAACTCATCGATGATGGGGCGATGGACGTCTCCATAATTCCGGCGATGATGAAGAAGGGGAGGATCGGAAGCATAATTAGGGTACTATGTAGAAAGGAAGATTCCCTAAATTTAATCCAGAAGATAATGAGGGAGACGGGTTCTTTAGGCGTAAGATACCAACCATCCTTACACAGGGTCATTGCGAAGCGGAGCATCGAAAAGATTCCTGTAGAGATTGGTGGAAGAATAAGAGAGGTGTCAGTGAAGGTGGCTACCGATGGAATAGGAAACGTTGTAAATGTCTCTTGCGAATTTGATGATGCAAAGAGGGTGGCAAAAGAATCTAATTTGCCCATCAAAGATGTGATTGCATTAGTTGATAATGAGGCGTTGAGAAGGTATAAGATAAAAAAGTGGTGATGGGTGATAAAAAAATATTCGAGCGGTTCTAAGCGGTTAGATGATTTTATAGGGGGCGGATTTGAGGTTGGCAGTCTAACCCAGATATATGGGGCGGGAGGAAGTGGTAAAACAAATATATGCCTCCTTATAGCTATAAATACAGTCAGACGGGGTGAAAAAGTCGTATTTATCGATACAGAAGGTCTTTCTGCCGATAGATTTAGACAGATGGCAGGAGATAAGGCGGAAGATATAGCTAAGGAGATAATTGTATATGAACCGACGACCTTCAAAGAGCAACACTCCGCGATAAAGGATCTAAAAAAAGTAGTAAAGGGCGTAGGCGTCATAATAGTTGATTCTGCAACAGCTCTTTATAGAATTTCTTTGAAAGATACTAAATTAATGCCAATAAGATCATTGGGAGATCAGATGACGTTTCTTTTAGGGTTGGCTCGTAAGAATGAGATGAGTGTGGTAATAACTAACCAGGTCTATTCAGATATTGAAAGTGGAGAAGATAAGCCGATCGGGGGAAATATCCTGAATCACCTCTCAAAGACGATAATAAAACTCGAAAAATTAGATGGTGGCATCAGAAGTGCCACTCTAAAGAAACATAGGTCTCTACCAGAAGGTAGAAGTATAGAATTTAAGATAACGGAGGAGGGGATAGAATAATTACTCTGTTAAAACCCCAGCTATAACCCCGTCTTGGCCAGGACGGCTCGTGACCCGCACCTTGCCGATATCCGTATCCAGGATCGCACCCTTAGTAATTATGTTTCTCCTGACAAAGTGAGGATCAGCCGAGTTCTCAAGCACAGTTTTTATCTTTGTGCCCTGTGCCTTTCCCGTCTGTGGATCAGTGACATTGATGATATCTCCTCCGAGGATAACGATCTTTTGACCCCCACCACGGGTTCTAATCTTTTTCCTTTTGACCTGGCTCAAATGGGTTGGGATCGGATCTCTCCCCATCTCATAGACCTTTTTTTTCCTATGTACCCGGTAACGTCCCCCGGTATACTTCCTTCTTGATCTTCCCTGCCATCTCATCTGTAAAACCCTTTATCCGATGGAGGTAGCTTATGCTATATAAAGATTTATGCTATTATCTGCTTTGCCGAACAATTAAATAATTCCTCAATCAACCGATAGATAGACTTGCCCGATCGTCTTTATCGATTATCGATGCCGGGGCATTCTTGCGGAAGAGACGGCGTGATATTTGAGCATCAAGATTCCCAACGTCGAATCGTCGCATTTTTATGAAGAGGATACGAACGTTCTGGATGGCGTATCGCTCAAAAGAGGCAACATATAGTCGTTTGTGTGATACCTCCATCCCTTATAAAAAATTTTATAGATGGTAAGATCGAGAAACGTTTAATAAAGATCATCTTCCATTAAGATGTGATAAAGCTGAGAAAAATAAAATGTGATGTAGTTGTCGTTGGGGCTGTCAGGTGGCTCGATGTCCGCGAAGACATCGTTGCGAGGTTACGGGTTGGATACGGTATTGGTGGAGAAGTTTATATGATGAGAGAGTAATTTATAAGTGAGATGACAGAAGTAAAAGATAAAAGGAGCGATAAATCACCGATGGAGAAGCCTTTCAATATAGAAGAACGGATAGGAAGAGTGGAAGGAATATTAGATCAGGTCAAAGAGAGGTTGAATCACGTCGAAACAGAGATCGGTGGGTTGAGAGGAGAGATGGATAGCAAGGGTCACGATCACCCTCGCGATATTACTCAAAATTCCCTGAGATACGATGATAAAATTAAATAGATCGGGATGAATGAGATGAAGAAGATAAACTGTGATGTTGTCGTCGTCGGTGCGGGTCCTGGCGGATCGATGGCGGCGAAGACGTGCGCTAAGTTTAGGTTGGATACGGTATTGTATTGAGAGAAAAGAATCTGTGGAGCATTCTCGTTCTTTTGGTTGTCTGACGGCGAGAAGAATATTTGAATAAGTAAAGATAAATGAGAAGACGGTCGATGCACCGATATATGCGATGATGCAACAATTTCCGGGCGGGACAGAGATCTCCACGCCCTATCACGACGATTATGAGATCGCTTATGTGTTGAATCGAAAAACGTTCGACAACGAGGTATTGAATTTTGCCCTCAAAGAGGGGCCAGAATACATGAACAAGACGAGGGCAACTGGATTGATAAGAGAAGATGGAGAGATAAAAGGCGTTAAAGCAAAGATAGATGAGAAAGAAGACGTTGAGATAAGATCGAATATTATCATAGGTACGGATGGCGTAGAATCACATATCGGGAGATGGGCTGGGATTTATAAAAGCGGTTTAGACTCTTACGAGACGGCTGTTATACTCGATTGGCTCTTCGATGATGTGGATGTGGACGAGGAAATGGGACATACTCATCTACACACAACTTCTTTTCGCCTTATCAACTTAAAACTTTCCCTAATACCTCTGTGTTTTCCATTGACCCAATATTCATTTTATCCAACCCTTCAGATCCAATATTCTCAAATACACGATTTAACTTACTTTCAATCTCAAACACACATTTTGGCGGATTCTTCCACAACAAATAAGCCGATAACTCTTCCAACACGTCTTTAAAGTGCTTAAAAATCT